>NZ_JBHSGR010000013.1:0-138630 GCF_042654585.1 Geodermatophilus arenarius | reverse complement strand
AGCGCCGACGGGACCCTCACCGTCACCACCCCGTCCGGGATCACCCGCACCACCCGGCCACCGGGGGTGCGACCACCACCGGATGAACCCGATCCACCGCCCGAGGACGCCGGGATGCCGCCGGCCGACCCGGGTGACGACCCGCCACCCTTCTGAGTCAGGGGATCAGTCCGGCGTCGGCTCACCACCGGACGGGGTGAGCCGACGCCCGGAACGGTCGTGCCGGACGTGCGGGACGGGGAGCCGCTGCCCGCAGGAGGCGGAGCAACCGCGTCGGTCAGGGGGTGGCGGCCAGCGTCGAGGGCACCGAGGTCCCGGTACCGGCGTCGGTGAGGTTGGTGAAGACCTCCCGCGTCGCCGTCGACCGGTTCATGGTGATGAAGTGGATGCCCGGCACGCCCTCGTCCAGCAGCCGCCGGCACATCGCCGTCGCCACCTCGACGCCGTAGGCGCGCACCGCCGCCTTCTCCTCGGGTGAGTCGCCGTCGAGCTCGGCGAACCGTGCGGCCAGCCCCTCGGGGAACGCCTGGCCCGACAGCTGGACGATGCGCGCGATCTGCCGCGCGTTGGTGACCGGCATGACCCCGGCGATCACCGGCACGTCGCAGCCGTGGGCGGCGACCCGGTCGCGCAGCCGCAGGTAGTCCTCGACGCGGAAGAACATCTGCGTGATCGCGAAGTCCGCCCCGGCGCGGCACTTGCGCACGAACATCTCGACGTCGGTCTCGAAGTCCGGCGAGCGCGGGTGCCGCTCGGGGAAGGCCGCGACGCCGACGGAGAAGTCGCCCATCGAGCGGATCAGCTCCACCAGCTCCGAGGCGTACTCCAGGCCCTCGGGGTGCCGGACCCACTCGGCCTGCGGATCGGTACCCGGCGGGTCGCCGCGCAGCGCCAGCAGGTTGCGCACGCCCGCGGCGGCCAGCCGGCTGACCACGTGCCGCAGCTCGGCAACCGAGTGGTCGACCGCGGTCAGGTGCGCCAGCGGGGTCATCGTCGTCTCGGCGGCGATCCGCTCGGTGACGGCGACGGTGCCCTCGCGGGTCGAGCCGCCGGCGCCGTAGGTGACCGACACGAACGACGGCTGCAGCCGCTCGAGCTGCCGCAGCGCCGTCCACAGCTGGACCTCGGCCTCGGGCGTCTTCGGGGGGAAGAACTCGAACGACCACGTGGGCCGCGACGAGGCGAGCAGCTCGCGGACGCTTCGGGTCACGGGTGCCGAGGGTACGGGGAGCCGCAGCCACTGCATCCGTCCACACGCTCCCGGCAGAAGACCCGGGGAAGACGACGACACCGCGACGGCAGTGCGGCGAGGAGGTCCCGTGAGCGCCCACCACCGGCCCCTGGACAGGACGCGCGCGACTCGATGGGGCGATACTGGCCGCGTGATCACCGGGGCGGCAGAGGCAGAGTCCGTGGTCCGGCCCCTGGCGCCGCCCCTGGAGGCCGCCGACCTGGACCGGATCCGCGGCGCCGTCTCCGCCGCGCTGACCGGGTTCCTGGAAGAGCAGCGGACCACGCTCGCGGGGATGGCGCCGGCGCTCACCCCCGTCGTCGACGAGGTCTGCGCGCTCGCCGACGGCGGCAAGCGGCTGCGCCCGCTGTTCGCCTACTGGGGCTGGCGCGGGGTCACCGAGGACGTCCGCGGCCCGGCCGAGGACGAGGCCGCGGTGCTGCGCGCGGTCGCCGCGCTGGAGTTCGTCCACGCCAGCGCCCTGGTCCACGACGACGTCATGGACGGCGCCCTCACCCGCCGCGGCCGTCCCGCCACGCACGTCGGCTTCGCCGCCCGGCACGGCGACGGCGGCCTGTCCGGCGACGGCGAGGCCTTCGGCGTCGGCGCGGCCATCCTCGTCGGCGACCTCGCACTGGTCTGGTCCGACGAGCTGCTGCGCCGCTCGGGCATCAGCGCCCCGGCGCTGGCCCGCGCCCGCTCGGTCTGGGACACCATGCGCACCGAGGTCACCGCCGGCCAGTACCTCGACCTGCTGCGCGCCGCCGGCGGCCTGCCCGGCGCCCAGGGCGCGCTCACCGTCGCCCGCTACAAGAGCGCCGGCTACACCGTCCAGCGACCGCTGCAGCTCGGCGCCGCCATCGCCGGCGCCGGACCCCGCGCCGCCGACGTCTACACCGCCGTCGGCCTGCCGCTGGGCGAGGCGTTCCAGCTGCGCGACGACGTCCTCGGCGTGTTCGGCGACCCCGCCGTCACCGGCAAGTCCGCCGACGACGACCTGCGCGAGGGCAAGCAGACGCTGCTGGTCGCCCTCGCCGAGGAGGCCGCCGACGACGCCGGCCGCCGCCTGCTGCGCAGCTGCCTGGGCAACCCGGACTGCGGCGCCGAGCAGCTGGACGCGCTGCGCCGGCTGATGGAGGACACCGGCGCCCGCGCCCGGGTCGAGGAGCGGATCGCCGAGCGCACCGCCACCGCCCGCCGCGCGATCGCCGACGCCCCGATCGCCGACGAGGCCCGCGCCGCACTCGACGCGCTCGCGGTCGCGGCGACCTCGCGGACCGCCTGAGCGTGCGCACCGTCCCCGGGCCGACCGACCGGGTCGTCGTCGTCGGCGCCGGCCTCGCCGGCCTCGCGACGGCGCTGCGGCTGCGCGGCGCCGGCCGCGAGGTGACCGTCGTCGAGCGCGGCGAGGGCCCCGGCGGGCGCGCCGGTGTCGTGGCCCGCGACGGCTACGTCCTCGACACCGGCCCCTCGGTGTTCACCGCGCCGGAGCTGGTGGCCGACACGCTGGCCGCCGTCGGCGAGAAGCTCGAGGACCGGCTGACGCTGGTGCCGCTGGAGACCACCTACCGGGCGCAGTTCGCCGACGGCTCCCACCTGGACGTGCACGCCGACGTCGACCGGTTCGCCGCCGAGGTCGAGGCGCTGGCTGGCCCGGCCGAGGCCGCCGCGCTGCGCCGCTACCTCGCCGACCTCGCCGAGCTGTACCGGCTGCAGCTGGACACCTTCATCGACCGCAACCTCGACACCCCGCTGGACCTGCTCGGCCCCGAGCTGTGGGCGCTGGTCCGGCGCGGCGGGTTCGGGCGGCTGTCGAGCCACGTGGCGCGCTTCTTCACCGACGACCGGCTGCGCCGGCTGTTCAGCTTCCAGGCCCTCTACGCCGGGGTGTCGCCGTTCCGGGCGATCGCCGCGTACGCGGTCATCGCGCAGCTCGACATCGGCGCGGGCGTCTGGCACCCGGTCGGCGGGATCGGCGCGGTGCCGCGCGCGATGGCCGCCGCGGCCGCGGACGCCGGCGTGGTGTTCCGGTACGGCGCGACGGTGGAGGAGCTGGAGCTGCGCGGCCGGCGGGTCACCGGCGTCTGCCTCGCGGGCGGCGAGCGGCTGCCCGCCGACGCCGTCGTCGTGACCGCCGACGTGCCCGAGCGGCTGGTGCCGGGCTTCGCCCGCCGCCGGCGGCCCACCTACTCGCCGTCGTGCGTGACGCTGCACCTCGGCGTGCGGAACGAGCTGCCGGGGCAGGCGCACCACACGATCAGCTTCGGCGCGGCCTGGCGGCAGGTGTTCGACGAGCTCACCCGCGACGGCCGGCCGATGAGCGACCCCAGCCTGCTGGTGAGCACGCCCTCGGTCACCGACCGGTCGCTGGTGCCCAGCGGCGGGCAGGTGCTCAGCGTCGTCGCGCCCGCGCCGAACCTCGACCCGCACTCCGGTGGCAACCCCGGCATCGACTGGGACGCCCTCGCCCCCCGCTACCGGGAGGAGGTGCTGGGCGTGCTCGAGGCCCGCGGCTGGACGGGGATCTCCGACGCGATCGAGGTGGAGCACGTGGACACCCCGCTGACCTGGGCGCGACAGGGCATGGCGGCCGGCACGCCGTTCGCCCTGGCGCACACCTTCGGCCAGACCGGTCCCTTCCGGACGCCGACGCTGCCCCGCCGGGGCCCGGAGAACGTGGTGCTGGCCGGCTCGTCGGTGCAGCCCGGCGTCGGCGTGCCGATGGTGGTGATCAGCGGCCGGCTGGCCGCCGAGCGGATCACCGGGCCGGTGACGCGGTGACGGCGACCGAGCGGCCGCTGACGCAGGCCGAGCGGCAGGAGCGGCTCGACGCCGCCTACCGGTACTGCGCCGCGGTCAACGCCGAGCACGGCAAGAGCTACCACCTCGCCACCCGGCTGCTCACCGCCGACCGCCGCCCGGCGATCCACGCGCTGTACGCCGCGGCGCGCACCGCCGACGACCTCGTCGACCACCCCGGCGCCGACCCCGAGGCCGACCTCGCCGACTGGTCGCGGGCGCTGCTGGACGAGCTGGAGGCCGGCTGGTCCGACGACCCGGTGCGCCTGGCGACGGTGCACACCTACCGCCGGTACCGCATCCCGGTCGAGCACCTCGTCGACTTCCTCGCCGCGATGACCAGCGACCTCACCGTCACCGGCTACGCCGACATCGCCGCCCTGGACCGGTACATGTGGGGCTCGGCGTCGGTGATCGGCCTGCAGGTGCTGCCCGTCCTGGGCACCGCGCCCGGCGTCACGCAGGAGGAGGCCGCGCCGCACGCCATCGCGCTCGGCGAGGCGTTCCAGCTGACCAACTTCCTGCGCGACGTCGCCGAGGACGCCGACCGCGGCCGGGTCTACCTGCCCGCCGACGTCATGGCCGCCCACGGCGTGACCCGCGAGCAGATCGAGGCCAAGCGGCACGACGCCCGCTTCCGCGCGCTCATGCAGGAGATGGTGGAGATCGTCCGCCGCCGCTACGACGACGCCGCCCCCGGGACGCCGATGCTCGCGCCGGAGTCCAGGGACTGCGTGCGCGCGGCCACGGCGCTCTACGGCGGGATCCTCACCGAGATCGAGCGCGCCGACTACCGGGTGCTCGACCGCCGGGTGACGGTGTCCAAGCCGCGCCGGCTCGGGGTCTTCGCCCGCCGCCTCGCGAGCGCCCAGGCGGTGCGGCTCAGGAGGCGGCGCTCCTAGAAGGCCAGGGCCTGCGCGCGCCGGGTGACCTCGGTGTGCCGGTCCCCGCGCAGCGCCTCGACCGGGGTGCCGGGCAGCGACTCGTCGGCGCGGAACAGCCACTCGAAGACCTCGGCGTCGGTGAACCCGCCGTCCTTGAGGACGGTGATCAGCCCGGGCAGGTGCCGCAGCACGGCGCCGTCCTGCAGGAAGTCGGCGGGGATGCGGCTGTTGCCGCTGCCCGGCACGGCCATGAGCTTGCCCTCGCGGACCAGCTGCCGGACCTTGTTGGGCGAGACCCCGAGCGCGTCGGCGACCTCGGCCGGCGTGAGGGTCTCGATCTCGTCGGACTGCACGGTCCGAGCCTAGGACGGCGCGGGACCCGGCTACCATCGGCAGCGGGCCGTGACTGGCGCATCGAGGTGGGGCACCACCGGGGAGCGGCCTGCACTCCCCCGCCGGGCGCCTGGGCACCGCTGACGCCGACACCCGCCAGGAGCCCCCATGAGCGACGTGACCCCCTCCTTCGACGCCGCCGCCGCGTCCACCGCCTACCGCAGCGCCCTGTCGGTCATCGCCGAGGTCGAGCCGCGGGTGGCCGACGCGATCGGCGCGGAGCTCGCCGACCAGCGCGCCTCCCTCAAGCTCATCGCCAGCGAGAACTACGCCAGCCCCGCGGTGCTGCTGACCATGGGCAACTGGTTCAGCGACAAGTACGCCGAGGGCACGGTCGGCCACCGCTTCTACGCCGGCTGCCAGAACGTCGACACCGTCGAGGCGCTGGCCGCCGAGCACGCCCGCGAGCTGTTCGGCGCCCCCTACGCCTACGTCCAGCCGCACTCGGGCATCGACGCCAACCTGGTCGCGTTCTGGGCGGTGCTCGCCCAGCGGATCGAGTCCCCCGCCCTGGAGCGGGCCGGCGTCCGGCACGTCAACGACCTCACCGACGAGGACTGGGCCACCCTGCGGCACGCCCTCGGCGACCAGCGGATGCTCGGCATGAGCCTCGACGCCGGCGGCCACCTCACCCACGGCTTCCGCCCGAACATCAGCGGCAAGATGTTCGCCCAGTCCTCCTACGGCACCGACCCGGGGACCGGGCTGCTGGACTACGACGCCGTCCGCGCCCGCGCCCGCGAGTTCCGCCCGCTGATCCTCATGGCCGGCTACTCCGCCTACCCGCGCAAGGTCGACTTCGCGAGGATGCGCGAGATCGCCGACGAGGTCGGCGCGACGCTCGTGGTGGACATGAGCCACTTCGCCGGCCTGGTCGCCGGGAAGGTCTTCACCGGCGACTTCGACCCGGTGCCGCACGCGCACGTGGTCACCAGCACCAGCCACAAGTCGCTGCGCGGCCCGCGCGGCGGGTTCGTGCTGGCCCAGCCCGAGTACAGCGACGCCGTCGACCGCGGCTGCCCGATGGTGCTCGGCGGCCCGCTGCCGCACGTCATGGCCGCCAAGGCGGTCGCCTTCGCCGAGGCGCGCCGCCCGGAGTTCGCCGGCTACGCGCAGGCCGTCGTCGACAACGCCGTCTCCCTCGCCGAGGGGCTGTCCCGCCGCGGCGCCCGGCTGGTCACCGGCGGCACCGACAACCACATCGTGCTGCTCGACGTCTCCGGCTTCGGCCTCACCGGCCGGCAGGCCGAGTCGGCGCTGCTCGACGCCGGCATCGTCACCAACCGCAACGCGATCCCGGCCGACCCCAACGGCGCCTGGTACACCTCCGGCGTGCGGCTGGGCACCCCCGCGCTGACCACCCGCGGGTTCGGCGCCGCCGAGTTCGACCGCACCGCCGAGCTCATCGTCGACGTGCTGTCGCACACCAGCCCGACCGCGACCAGGGACGGCTCGCCGTCGAAGGCCAGGTACGTCGTCGACGGCGGGCTGGCCGAGAAGACCCGCGCGGCCGCGGCCGAGCTGGTCGCCGCGCACCCGCTCTACCCCGGGCTCGAGCTGTCCTGAGCCCGCGACGGCGGCCCGGCCCGGGGCGGGCGCCCCGGGCCGGGACCGTCAGACGTCGCTGTCGCGGTCCTCGGGCTTCTTCGACGTCTCGATCTCGGTCTCGGTGAGCGGGGCGCCGCTGGCCTCGTCCATCCCGCCCCGCTCGACCCCGGCCTCGTCCTGCGGGCCCGGCTCGGGTGTCTGCTCGCTCACGTGCTCGTCCTCTCGCTCGTCGGTCGGTGCCCGCACGCCTACCCCCGCCGGGGCGGGTGCACGCGGGCGGACCCTCCCGTGACCGGTGTGACGGGAGGGTGTGCCGGCCCGCCCGCCTGCGCGTGTGCGGGCCGCTCCCGGGCGGGGCGCTCCTAGAATCCTGCTCGTGGACACCGCCGTGACCGACCCCGTGGTCGGCCTGGTCCTCGAGGGGCGCTACCGCCTCGAGGAGCGGCTGGCGCGCGGCGGCATGTCCACCGTCTACGCCGCCACCGACCTCCGGCTGCACCGCACGGTCGCGGTCAAGGTCATGGCCGAGCACCTGGCGCACGACCCGACGTTCGTCGGCCGGTTCACCCGCGAGGCGCGCGCCGCCGCGATGCTCAGCCACCCCAACGTCGTCGGGGTGAGCGACCAGGGCAGCGACCAGGGGCTGGTCTTCCTGGTGATGGAGCTGGTCCGCGGCCGCACGCTGCGCGACCTGCTGCAGGCCCGCGGCCGGCTCACCGTCGCCGAGGCCTTCGCCGTCCTCGAGCCGGTGCTGGCCGGGCTGTCGGCCGCGCACCGCGCCGGCATCGTGCACCGCGACGTCAAGCCCGAGAACGTGCTCATCGGCCACGACGGCACGGTGAAGGTCGCCGACTTCGGTCTGGCCCGCGCGCTCACCGGCACCGGGCAGACCAGCCACACCGGCGGCGTGCTCATCGGCACGGTCGCCTACCTGTCCCCCGAGCAGCTCGAGCGCGGCCGCGCCGACGCCCGCAGCGACGTCTACGCCGCCGGGCTGGTGCTGTTCGAGATGCTCACCGGCCACCCGCCCTACGGCGGCGACACCCCGCTGGCGGTGGCCTACCAGCACGTGCACCACGACGTGCCCCTGCCCTCGGCCGAGGTGCCGACCGTGCCGTGGCAGGTCGACGAGCTGGTCAAGCGGACGACGCGCCGCGACCCCGCCGTCCGCCCGCTCGACGCCGGCGCCTTCCTCGCCGACCTCGAGGACGTCCGCAGCGACCTGGGCCTGGCCCGCGTGCCGGTGCCCACCGGGCGCAGCTCCGCGGGCCCCGCCACCATCCGCCCGACCAACCGGCCCCCGCGCCGGCACCCCAGCGACCCCGGCGACGGCAGCGAGCCCGGCACCGAGGTGCTCGGCGGCAGCCGTCCCTCCCGCGCCGGGCGCACCAGCCTGCTGCCCAACGTCGGCACCGGCTCGACGGCCGACGTCGGCGGGCGGCGGCCCGCGCCGCCGCAGCGCACCGGCGTCTCCCCGCAGGTGCGGCGCCGCCGCGCGCGGCTGGCCGTCGCGGTCGTGCTGCTGCTGGCGGTCACCATCGGCGCGATCGGCTGGTGGATGGGCTCCGGCCGCTGGACGCAGGTGCCCTCGCTGGTCGGCAGCGACCGTGCCGCCGCGGTCGACCTGCTGCAGGAGGCGGGCCTGGACCCCGTCTTCGCCGAGGAGCAGTTCAGCGAGACCGTGCCCGAGGGCACGGTCATCTCCGCCGAGCCCGACGGCGGCGAGGCGATCCGCAACAGCGACGTCGAGCTGGTGGTCTCCAAGGGGCCCGAGCGGTTCACCGTGCCCACCGACCTGGTCGGGCAGCCGGTCGAGGCGGTGCGCGAGGCGCTGGCCGGCATCCCCGTCGTCCCCACCGAGCAGCAGGACTACGACGAGGAGATCCCGGTCGGGTCGGTCACCGGCTTCGAGCCCGAGGCCGGCACGGAGGTCAGGCGCGGCGACCCGGTGACGGTGTTCGTCAGCCGCGGGCCGGCGCCGGTCGCGGTCGCCAACGTCGTCGGCCAGCCCGCCGACGCCGCGCAGGCCAACCTGGAGGCCCAGCACTTCACCGTCGTCCGCACCGAGGGCCGCAGCGCCGACGTCCCCACGGGGGCGGTCATGGCGGTCACCCCGGGGCCGGGCACCGAGGCGCCCTACGGCAGCGAGGTGACCATCCAGGTCTCCGTCGGCGTGCCGCAGGTGACCGTGCCCGACGTGACCGGCATGGGCGAGGACGAGGCGACCGCGGCCCTCGAGGCCGCGGGCCTGACGGTCACCACGTCCACCTTCATCACCGGCGACCGCGTGTACCGGCAGAGCCCGGGCGCGGGCACCGTCGTCGACCAGGGCAGCCAGGTGAGCCTGCTGCTCAGCTTCGGGTGAACGGCGCCCCCTCCACCCCGGTCGGTGCGCACGTCCAGGTCGCGGGGGGCCTGGCCACCGGCGGGCTGCGCTACACCGACGACGTCGGCGCGCAGGCGGTGCAGGTCTTCGTCGGCAACCCGCGCGGCTGGAAGCGGTCGGCCGGCGACCCCGCCCAGGACGCCGCGTTCGTCGCGGGCCTGGCCGAGCGCGGCGTCCCGTCGTTCGTGCACACGCCGTTCCTGGTGAACGTCGGCTCGCCCACCCCGGCGACCGTCGACCGCTCCGTCGAGACGATCGCCGCCGACCTCGCCCGCGGCGTGCAGCTCGGCGTGCGCGGCGTCGTCGTGCACGCGGGGTCCGCCGTCGACGAGGACCGCTACGAGGCCGCGCTGCGCCAGCTGCACGAGCGGCTGCTGCCGGTGCTCGACGCCCTCCCCGACGACGGCCCGCGGCTGCTGGTGGAGCCGACGGCGGGCGGCGGCCGGTCGCTGGCGGCCACCGTCGAGGACCTCGGCCCCTACCTCGCGGCGCTGGACTGGCACCCGAGGGTCGGCGTCTGCCTGGACACCTGCCACGCGTGGGCGGCCGGGCACGACCTGGCCACCCCGGGCGGGACGACGGCGACCCTGGACGCGCTGGAGGCCACCGTGGGCCCGGGCCGGCTCGGGCTGGTGCACGCCAACGACTCCCTCGACGAGCGCGGCTCCAAGCGGGACCGGCACACCACCATCGGCGAGGGCTCGATCGGCGTCGGCGCCTTCGGCGAGCTGATGGCGCACCCGTCGATGGCCGGGGTGCCGGTCGTCGTCGAGACGCCGAGCGCCGACCGTGGCCACGCCCGCGACATCGCCCTGCTGTGCGCCCTCCGCGACGGCCACCCACTGCAGGCCTCCGCGGCGTAGGGAGCGATCCGCGCGTCCTCGGCGGGAGGACGTGGGGATCGCTCCCCGTCCTCGGGGCCTAGCGGTCGAGGAGGTCGGCGAGGACGTCGCCGGCGCGGTCGACCGCGGCCCGGTCGACGTCGAGGTGCGTGACCAGGCGGATCCGCCGCGGGCTCACCTGGGACACCAGCACACCGCGCGCCTTGGCGGCCTCGGCCACGGCCGGCGCCGGGACGTCGTCGACCACGACCATGTTCGTCTCGACCGTCGCCGGGTCCACGCCCAGCCGCTTGGCCAGCAGCCGGGCGTGCTCGTGGTCCTCGGCCAGCCGGGCGAAGTGGTGGTCCAGGGCGTACAGCCCGGCCGCGGCCAGCACCCCGGCCTGCCGCATGCCGCCGCCGAGGCGCTTGCGCCACAGCCGGGCGGCGGCGATCCGCTCGGCGGAGGCGACCAGCACCGACCCGACCGGCGCGCCCAACCCCTTGGACAGGCAGACCGACGCGGTGTCGGCCAGCCGCCCGTAGGTGGCGAGGTCGGTGCCGGCGGCGACGGAGGCGTTCCAGATCCGGGCGCCGTCGAGGTGCACGGCGACGCCGGCGTCGCGGGACCAGGCGAACAGCCGCTCGAGCTCGGCCAGCGGCTGCACCCGCCCGCCGCCGCGGTTGTGCGTGTTCTCCACGGCGACGGCGGCGGTGGCGGTCAGGTGCCAGTCACCGCGCGGGCGCACCTGGTCGATCAGCGCGCCGGCGTCGAGCAGCCCGCCGGAGGACACCACCGTGCGGGTGGAGATGCCGAACACCGCGGCCGCGGCACCCATCTCGTAGGTGACCACGTGCGCGTCCGCGTCGCAGAGCACCTCCTGGCCGGGCTCGCACACCAGCCGCATGCCGATCTGGTTGCCCATGGTCCCGGACGGCACGAACAGCGCGGCCTCGTGGCCGAACAGGTCCGCGACGCGCTCCTCGAGCGCGGTGATCGCCGGGTCCTCGCCGTAGACGTCGTCGCCCACCTCGGCCTCGGCCATCGCCCGGCGCATGCCGGGGGTGGGCTTCGTGACGGTGTCGGACCGGAGGTCGATCACGGCCTCGTCCCGAGGCTCGTCCCGAGCTGGCGAGGGACGGGGAGGACGAGGTCCTTACCCACGCAGCATCTCCGCCACGAGGAAGGCGAGCTCCAGGGACTGCCCGGTGTTCAGCCGCGGGTCGCAGGCGGTCTCGTACCGGCTGTTGAGGTCCTCGTCGCTGATCTCCATGGCCCCGCCGAGGCACTCGGTGACGTCCTCGCCGGTGAGCTCGACGTGGATGCCGCCGGGCCAGGTGCCCAGCGCACGGTGCACGTCGAAGAAGCCGAGGACCTCGTCGACGATCCGGTCGAAGTGCCGGGTCTTGTAGCCGGTCGAGGACTCGTGGGTGTTGCCGTGCATCGGGTCGCACTGCCACACGACCTGGTGGCCGCTGGCGGTGACCTTCTCCACGATGGCGGGGAGGACGTCGCGAATCTTGCCGTTGCCCATGCGGCTGATCAGCGTCAGCCGGCCCGGGACGCCGTCGGGGTCCAGCCGCTCGACCAGCTCGGTGGCCTGCTCCGGGGTGGTGGAGGGCCCGATCTTGACGCCGATCGGGTTGGCGATGCGCGACATGAACTCCACGTGCGCGCCGTCGAGCTGGCGGGTGCGCTCGCCGATCCACACGAAGTGCGCCGAGGCGGCGTAGGGCCGGCCCTCGTGCACCCGCAGCAGCGCGGCCTCGTAGTCGAGGACCAGCGCCTCGTGGCTGTTGTAGAGCTCGACGCCGCGCAGCGCGCTGTCGTCGACCCCGCAGGCCTTCATGAACGCCAGCGCCCGGTCGATCTCGCGGGCGATGACCTCGTAGCGGACACCGGCCGGCGAGTTGGCGACGAAGTCCTTGTTCCAGTCGTGGACGGCGTGCAGGTCGGCCAGGCCGCCGTGCGCGTAGGCGCGGATCATGTTCATGGCCGCGGCCGAGTTGGCGTAGGCGCGCACCAGCCGGTTCGGGTCGGGGATGCGCTTCTCGAGCACCGGCTCCAGCGAGTTGACCATGTCGCCCCGGTAGGACGGCAGGCCCAGGGCGTCGGTGTCCGACGAGCGCGGCTTGGCGTACTGCCCGGCCACCCGGCCGACCTTGACCACCGGCACGCTCGCGCCGTAGGTGAGGACGACGGCCATCTGCAGCAGCGTGCGCGTGGTGCTCTGCAGGTGCGCGTCGGTGTTGAGGTCGAAGGTCTCCGCGCAGTCCCCGCCCTGCAGCAGGAACGCCCGCCCCTGCGCCACCTCGGCGAGCCGGCCGCGGAGCTCGTCGACCTCGCTGGGCGCCACGATCGGCGGCACGGACGACAGCGTCCTCAGGACGCCGTCGAGCGCGGCGCGATCGGGCCAGGTCGGCTGCTGGGCGGCGGGGAGCTCCCGCCACCGGTCGAGACCGGGCACCGGCTGCGGGGATGGGGACAGGCTCACGCGGTCGAGGGTACGGCGGTCACCTCCTCACCCGAAGAACACCTCGGCCTCGGCGTACCGCTCCAGGGGGACCAGCTTCAGCCGCGCGGTCGCCTCCGCGATCGGCACGGGGACGACGTCGGTCCCGCGCAGGGCCACCATGACACCGGAGCGGCCCTCGTGCAGCGCGCCGACCGCGGCCAGGCCGAAGCGGGTGGCCAGCACCCGGTCGAACGCCGACGGCGTGCCGCCGCGCTGGATGTGCCCGAGCACCACCGCGCGCGCCTCCCGGCCGGTGCGCTCCTCGAGCAGCGCGGCCAGCGCGGCGCCGATGCCGCCGAGCCGGACGTGGCCGAAGGCGTCCCGCTCGCCGGTGGCGGTCACCAGGTCGCCGTCGGCCGGCCGCGCCCCCTCGGAGACGACGACGATCGGCGAGTAGCCGGACTCGAAGCGGTGCAGGCAGTGCGCGACCACGGCCTCGACGTCGAACGGGCGCTCGGGCACCAGCACGACGGTGGCGCCGCCGGCCATCCCCGCGTGCAGCGCGATCCAGCCGGCGTGCCGCCCCATCACCTCGACGACCAGCGTCCGGTGGTGGCTGTCACCGGTGGTGTGCAGCCGGTCGATGGCCTCCATCGCGACGCCGACCGCGGTGTCGAAGCCGAAGGTGTAGTCGGTGCCGTCGAGGTCGTTGTCGATCGTCTTGGGGACGCCGACCACCCGCACCCCCTCCCCCGTCAGCTTCGCGGCGACGCCGAGGGTGTCCTCGCCGCCCACCGGGACCAGCGCCTCGATCCCGTGCCGCTCGAGGGTGGCCATCACCCGCGCGGGGCCGCCGTCGATGGCGTAGGGGTTGGTGCGCGAGGTGCCGAGCACGGTGCCGCCACGGGGCAGCAGCCCGCGGACGGCGGCCAGGTCCAGGGGGACGGCGTCGTCGTCGAGCAGCCCGCGCCAGCCGTCGCGGAAGCCGACCACCTCGTCCCCGGAGCCGATGCCGCACCGGACCACGGCCCGGATGACCGCGTTGAGGCCGGGGCAGTCTCCCCCGCCGGTCAGGATCCCGATGCGCACGACGCCTCCCGGACGGACGAACCGCAGGTCAGCACGATCCTGCACCCGATCGGTGACCGCGGTCACCGTCTACGCGCCGGAACCGGCAGGATCGCCGGCGTGGACCCCGCCGAACTGCTCGCGCTGATGCCCTTCGCCGTCGCCACCGGCGTCGAGCTGGACCGGGCCGGGCCCGGCGAGGTGGCCGGCCGGCTGCCGTGGGCGCCGCAGCGGTGCACCGCCGGCGGGGTGCTGCACGGCGGCGCGCTGATGACGCTGGCCGACACCGTCGGCGCGGTGTGCGCCTTCCTCAACCTGCCGCCCGGGGCCTCGACGTCGACCCTCGCCTCGTCGACGTCGCTCCTGCGCGCGGTCCGCGGCGGGACCGCGCACGCCACCGCCCGCCCGCTGCACGTCGGCCGCTCGACGGTCGTCGTCCTCACCGAGGTGACCGACGACGACGGGCGCCCGGTCGCCTCGGTCACCCAGACCCAGGCCGTGCTCGGACCCGCCTGAGTCACGGTCCGCCCCACCCGCCCCAGCCGCCCCGACGCGGCCGGTTCCGGTACAGGACCGGCCGCGGCGTGCCGACGCTGCGGCGCGGTGCCGGGTGCTCTGCCCGGGCCGGGAGGGGGACGGCGTGCTCGGACGGTGGGGCATCAGGACGAAGGTGGTCGCGCTGGCCGTCGTGAGCGTGGCGGCGACCGGCGGCGCGATGGCCGGGGTGAGCGCGTGGCAGAGCGCGCGGTTCGCCGACACCACGCAGGAGTCGGTGACCGAGCTGGTCGAGGAGAGCGTCGCGCGCACCGCGGCCGGGGTGCGGGACGTCGTCGCCACCCAGGGCCAGTCCACCGCCGCGCGGGTCGACAGCCAGCTCGCCGTCGCCCTCGACGTGCTCGCCCGCTCCGGCGGGCTGGCCGTGGGCGGCCCCGGCGGGCCGGTGCGCTGGGAGGCGCGGAACCAGCTCTCCGGGGAGGTCACGCCGGTGGACCTGCCGCGGGTGACCGTCGGCGGCGCGTGGCTCGGCCAGAACGCCGACCCCGCCGTGCCCACCGCCGTCGTGGACCAGGTCGAGGCGCTGGTCGGCGGCACCGCGACGATCTTCCAGCGGACGCCGTCGGGCGACATGCTGCGCGTGGCCACCAACGTCACGTCGGCCACCGGCACCCGCGCGATCGGCACCTACATCCCGGCCACCGACCCCGACGGCACGCCGAACCCCGTCGTCTCGGCGGTCACCGCCGGGCAGACCTACCGGGGCAACGCCTTCGTCGTCGACTCCTGGTACGTCGCCGCCTACACGCCGCTGCTCGACCGGGCCGGCCAGCTGGTCGGCATGCTCTACGTGGGCGAGAAGCAGCAGTCCATCCCGGCGCTGCGGGAGAGCCTCGAGGCCACCCGGGTCGGCGAGAACGGGCACGTGGAGGTCTGGGGCGGCACCGGCGACCGGGCCGGCACCGTGCTGGTCAGCCCCGGCGGCGAGCGCGACGGCGAGCAGCTCGTCGACGCGTCCGACGCCGACGGGAAGCCCTACGCCCGGGAGATCGTCGAGGCCGCCGTGGCGCTGGAGGACGGCGCGCAGGCGACCGTGCGCTTCACCGACCCCGAGGCCGGCGCGAGCACCGCGACCGTCACCTACTACGCGCCGTGGGACTGGGTGCTGGTCACGATCGCCCGCGACGCCGACTTCACCGGCCCGGTCGACCGGCTCGCCGACGGCCGCGCCGCCATGGTCACCGCGCTGGTCCTCGCCGCCGTCCTGGTCGCGCTGCTCGGCGGGGTCGTCGCCTGGCAGCTGGGCCGCCGGCTCACCGCGCCGCTGCACCAGCTTCGCGCCCGCATGGCCGAGATCGCCGACGGCGAGGGGGACCTGACCCAGCGCATGACGGTCAGCGGCGACGACGAGGTCGGCCAGCTGTCCGCGGCGTTCAACCGGTTCGTGGAGAAGGTCGCCGGCACCGTGCGCGACATCGGCGGCTGCGCCCGCCAGGTGGCGGCGTCGGCGTCGGGCGTGGCCGCGGTCGCCGACGGGCTCGCCACCCGCGCCGCCCGCAGCCGCGACCAGGCGCAGTCGGCGCACGCCGCGGCCAGCGACATCAGCGCCGGCGTGTCCGCGGCCGCGGCCGGCGCGGAGGAGATGGGCCTGTCGATCACCGACATCGCCCGCAGCGCCGCCGAGGCCGCGCAGGTGGGCCGGCAGGCCGCCGAGCTCGCCCGCCGGACCGAGGGCGCGATCGCCGCGCTGGGCACCAGCTCCGCGGAGATCGGCGAGGTGGTGCGCGTCATCGCCGCCGTCGCCGAGCAGACCAACCTGCTCGCGCTCAACGCGACCATCGAGGCCGCCCGCGCCGGTGAGGCGGGCAAGGGCTTCGCCGTCGTGGCCAACGAGGTCAAGGAGCTCGCGCAGGAGGCCGCCCGGGCCAGCGACGACATCGCCCGCAAGGTCGAGGCCATCCAGGCCGACACCGGCGCCGCGGTCGGCTCGATCACCCGCATCGCCGAGGTCGTGCACGCGATGAACGACCACCAGCTCACCATCGCCAGCGCGGTGGAGGAGCAGTCGGCGACCACCCGCGAGCTCACCCGCAGCGTCGCCGCGGCCGCCGAGGGCGCGGGCTCGGTGTCCGCCACGCTCACCACGGTCAGCGCCGACGCCCGGGACAGCGCCGACGACGTCGAGCGGGCGCACGCCGCCGCGGTGGAGCTCGACGGGCTGTCCCAGGAGCTCACCCGCCTGCTCGCCGTCTTCACGGTGTAGCCGCGCACCTCCGCGGAGGTGCACCCGTCGAGGCCGTCCGGGCCCTGCTCAGCGGGCCCGGGCGGCCTCGATCGCGTTCCAGCGGGCGAGGTTGTAGCGGGCGTCGACGAGCGCGTCGTGCGTGCCGGCCGGCTTGGGCGGGAGCTCGGGCCGGCCGGCGTCGTCCCACCGCTGCCGCAGCTCCCGGGTGAACCGCGGCACCGCCCGCGGCAGCGCCGTCATCGGCCCCCACAGCTGGGCCAGCGCCACGTGGTCGTAGGCGGCGAACCACGCCCACAGCTCGACCTCCTCCCCCGGGCCGGTGAGGAAGGCGAGCAGGTCGTCGCGGATGCGCCGGCGGCTGCGCCAGGCCCGGTCCGACGGCGGCGGGAGCTGGTCGAGCACGTTGCGGCGCACCCACGGGATGGCCCGGCGCTCGTCGAACTCGGTGCTGACGGCGTAGAACTCCCGGCCGGTCTCGTCGACGACGCCGATGGAGACGAGGTCGATCGTCGTCCCGTCCTCGATGAACTCGGTGTCGTAGAAGTACCGCCGCACGCCGCCCACCGTAGGTGCGCTCAGCCGGCCCGGCGGCCGCCGACCGAGGACCGGCCGAACTCCCGGCCCTGCAGCGCGGCGACGTCCCGCTCGAGCTGCGGCACCCGCGCGGCCGACAGGCGGATCATCAGCTTCTCCGCCACGGCGCCGGTGACCGCCTGGCGCAGCGCCGAGACGACGCCGACCGAGCGCGGCACGAACACCCGGCGGCCGCGGGTCTCCAGGTTCTCCACCAGCGCCTCGGCGCAGTCCTCCACCGACGTGTACGCGCCCAGCGGCCCCGGGAGCGACCGGCGGGTGGCGGCGAAGGTGGGCAGCGCCGCCTCGGTGTCGCGCACCAGGTCGGTGTCGATCCAGGTCGGGTGGGCGCTGGCCACGGTGACGCCGCGGTGGGCCACCTCCAGCCGCAGCGCGTCGCCGAAGCGCTCCAGCCCGGCCTTGGCCGCGCAGTAGGCGCTCATGCCCGGGAGCACGGTGAAGGCCGCCGCCGAGCTCACCAGCAGCACGTGCCCGCGCCGCTCCGCCACCTCGGGCAACGCGGCGTGCACGGTCAGCACCGCGCCGGTCAGGTTCACCTCGATCGTCCGGGACAGCGCGTGCGCCGAGCTCGTCATCACCGTGGTGAGCGGGGCGATCCCGGCGTTGGCGACGACGACGTCGAGGCCGCCGAAGGTGTCCACGGTGCGGGCGACGGCGGCCCGCAGCGCCTCGGGGTCGGTGACGTCGCACTCCACCCACAGGTGCCCGGGGCCGAGCTCGTCGGCGACCCGGGCCAGCAGCTCGGGCTCGAGACCGGCCAGCGCCACCCGGGCGCCGCGGGCGGCGGCCCGGCGGGCCAGCTCGGCGCCGATGCCGCGGGCGGCGCCGGTGACCAGCACGGCCCTCCCGGCCAGCGGCGTGCGGGTCCTCCTGCGGGGCGACAGCGCCATCGGTGCTCCCTGGGTCTCGGCCGCTCGTGTTGAGCACTGCTCAACGAGGGTTGTAGCTTGTCGACCGTTGCTCAGCAAGCCGGACGTCGTCGCAGGAGGAGCACCCGGTGACCAGCACGCTGGACAGGCCCGCCCCGGGCGCGGAGGACACCCGGGAGGTCGGGGTGGCGATCATCGGCTCCGGGTTCGCGGGCCTGGGCATGGCGATCCGGCTGCGGCAGCGCGGCGAGACCGACTTCGTGCTGCTCGAGCGGGCGCACGACGTCGGCGGCACCTGGCGCGACAACCACTACCCCGGCGCCGCCTGCGACGTGCAGTCCAACCTCTACTCCTTCTCCTTCGCGCCCAACCCGGACTGGCCGCGCTCCTACTCCGAGCAGCCGGAGATCCAGGCCTACCTGCAGGCCACCGCCGACCGGTTCGACGTCCGGCGGCACTGCGTCTTCGGCGCCGAGGTCACCGCCGCCCGCTGGGACGACGCCGACCGCCGCTGGGACGTCGAGACGACGGCCGGCCGGTTCCGCGCCCGGGTGCTCGTCTCCGCCGCCGGTGCGCTGGCCGACCCGCACCGGCCCGACATCCCGGGGCTGCACTCCTTCCGGGGCACCGTCGTGCACTCGGCGCGCTGGGACGACGACCACGACCTCACCGGCGAGCGGGTCGCCGTCGTCGGCACCGGCGCCTCGGCCGTCCAGATCGTCCCCGCGATCCAGCCGCGCGTCGGCAGCCTCGCCGTCTACCAGCGCACGCCCCCGTGGATCGTGCCGCGCACCGACCACCCGGTGTCCCCGTGGGTACAGCGGCTGTACCGGCTGGTCCCCGGCTTCCAGCGGCTGGTCCGCGCGGTGCTGTACCTGGCCCGCGAGTTCCTCGTCCTCGGCCTGGCCAAGCACCGGCGGTTCCTGACGCCCGTGGGTCGGGTGGCGAAGGCGCACCTGGAGCGGCAGGTCCGGGACCCGCGGCTGCGCGAGGCGCTGACGCCGGACTACACCATCGGCTGCAAGCGGATCCTGATCAGCAACGACTACTACCCGGCGGTGTCGGCACCGGGCGTCGAGCTGGTCACCGCGGGCATCGCCGAGGTCCGGCCGCACTCGGTCGTCACCGTCGACGGCGTCGAGCGGCCCACCGACACGATCGTGCTGGCCACCGGCTTCTCCGTCACCGACCTGCCGATCGCCCGGCGGATCACCGGCCGCGACGGCCGCACCCTCGCGCAGGTGTGGGACGGAGGCATGGTCACCAACCGGGGCAGCACCGTCGCCGGCTTCCCCAACCTGTTCCTGCTGGTGGGGCCGAACGTCGGCGTCGGCCACACGTCGATGGTCTACATGATCGAGTCGCAGGTGGCCTACGTCGACGACGCGCTGCGCACCATGGCCGCCGAGGGCCTGGACACCCTCGAGACCACCCCGGAGGCGCAGGAGGCCTACCGCGAGCTCGTCGCCCGCCGGTCCCGCGGCACGGTGTGGCTGGCCGGCGGCTGCGGCAGCTGGTACCTCGACCGGCACGGCCACAACACCACGCTCTGGCCGGACTTCACCTTCCGCTTCCGGAGGCTGACCCGGCGGCTGGACCGGGAGAACTACGTCGCCACCCCCGCCGGCGTGCCCGCCCGCACCCCGGAGGTGGCCGCGTGAGCACGACCGCTCCCCCGCGCCTGCGCCGCACCGCCGCCGTCGCCACCCCCGATGGCGCCCTGCTGCACGCCACCGTCGAGGGTCCCGACGACGCCCCGGTCACCCTGGTCCTCGTGCACGGCTGGACGCTGGCGCAGGCCGCCTGGGACGACGTCGCCGCGCTGCTCACCCCGCAGGTCGCCGACGGCCGGCTGCGCCTGGTCCGCTACGACCAGCGCGGACACGGCCGCTCCGGCTGGGGCACCGCGGACGTCTCGGTCGACCGGCTGGGCGCCGACCTCGCCGCGGTGCTCGACCAGCTGGCGCCGTCCGGCCCGGTGGTGCTGGCCGGGCACTCGATGGGCGGGATGACGGTCATGTGCCTGGCCGCGGCCCGGCCCGAGCTGTTCGGCGACCGGGTGCTCGGCGTCGCGCTCGTGTCGACGTCGGCCGGGGACCTGCAGCGGCCGCCGCGCACCCGCGCCGAGCGGGTCCGGCAGCGGCTCACCCCCGGCGCGCTGGCGCTGGCGGCGCTGGCCGGCGCCCGCGTCGTCGAGCGGCTGCGCCGGCTGGTGCCGCCGGAGCACCCGCGGCACCGGGCGGTCGTGCGCGACCTGCTCTACGGCGCCGACGCCACCGACGCGATGGTGCGCGCGGGGGCGGAGATCGTGCACGCGACCACCGTGCGGGCGTTCACCGCGTTCCTGCCCGCGCTGCTCGAGCACGACGAGCACGCCGAGCTCGCCGCGCTGACCCGCGTGCCGGTCGAGGTGCTGGTCGGCGACTCCGACAAGCTGACCCCCGTGCGCCACACCCGCCGGCTCGCCGAGGCCCTGCCCGGCGCGCACGTGCAGGTGGTCCCGCGGACCGGGCACATGCTCCCGAACGAGCGGCCGTCGCTGGTGACCGCGTCGATCGCGCGGCTGCTCACCGACGCCGCGGCGTCCCGGGCCGCCGCCTGAGCCGGGCGCCGGTGTCGTCTCCCCCCGCGCGCTCCCGCCGGTCGGCCGCCGACCGGCGGGAGCAGCTGGTCGGCATCGGCCTGCAGCTGCTGCCCACCACGCCGGTGCAGGAGCTGACCATCGACGAGGTGGCCCGGCGGGCCGGCATCAGCCGCAGCCTGCTGTTCCACTACTTCCCGTCCAAGCGGGAGTACTACCAGGCCGTGACGCGCGCGGCGGCCGACCTGCTGCGCGCCCACCTCAGCCCGCCGGCGGACCTGCCGGCCGCGGAGCGCCCGGCGTGGATGCTCGACCGCTACGTCGGCTGGGTGGAGACCTACCGGGAGTCGCACCTGGCGTTCGTCCGCGGCGCGGCCGGCGGCGACCCGTGGGTGGCCGAGGTCTACGAGGAGACCCGCGAGGCGCTGGTCGACCTCGGCATCGGCGCGCTCGGCGGGCTCGAGGACCCGCTGCGCCGGCAGCTGGTGCGCTCGTGGTTCGCCTTCACCGAGGACCTCGTGCACCAGTGGGTGCGCGAGCCCGCGACCAGCCGCGAGGAGCTGCTGGCCCTGCTCACCGACCTGCTGGAGCGACTGCTCCGGAGGTGACCTGCTGGGACGGCCACCCCTCGGGCCCTCCGCCTGCGCCTGCGAGGCGTGCGGGGTCCTTCAGCCGGCGAGGGTGTCCGGCGCCCGGTCGCCGGCCTCGCCGGCCGGCGGCTGCAGCCGCCCGACGACGTCGGAGGCGCTGGCGCCGGTGGCCTGCATCGACTTCTTGACGGTGGCGCCGTAGACGTCGACGTACTCCTGGCCCGACATCGTCATGATCTCGTACATGATCTCGTCGGTGATGGACCGCTCGACGAAGCGGTCGCCGGCCAGGCCCTCGTAGCGGGAGAAGTCCAGCGGCTCGCCGAAGCGCACGCACACGCGGACCAGCTTCCTGCCGAACGGCATCCGCCGCGGCCGGTAGACCATCGCCACCGGGACGACCGGCACGCCGGTCTCCAGCGCCATCCGCGCCACGCCGACCTTGCCGCGGTACAGGCGGCCGTCGGGCGAGCGGGTGCCCTCGGGGTAGATGCCCAGCAGCCGGCCCTCCCGCAGCATCCGGAGGCCGGTGCGGATCGCGTCCTCGGCGGCCGTGGCGCTGGAGCGGTCGATGGGCACCTGCCCCGCGCCGGAGAAGAAGGCCCGCTGCAGCCACCCCTTGACGCCGGTGCCGGTGAAGTACTCCTGCTTGGCCAGGAAGGTGACCCGGCGCCGCAGCGACAGCGGCATGAAGATCCAGTCCGAGGCCGAGAGGTGGTTGCTGGCCAGGATCGCGGCGCCGTCGGCCGGGACGTGCTCGCGCCCCTCGGCCCGCGGGCGGAACACGAGCTTCACGACCGGCCCGATGGCCACGAACTTGAGGAACCAGTAGAACAACACGCCTCCCTGTCGAACTGCCAGACTAGGGATCCGGGTGCCCCGGCGACAATCGGCTCCGCGCGTCGTCCCGGCCGCACCCGCGCCCGACCCCGGAGGAGGACCACCGTGGCTGCTGACCGGCCGCTCCCCCGGGGAGCCGCGGCGTGACGGGGCCGCGGCGCGGGCGGGGCCGCCGCGACAACGGCCTGGACGCCGCGCTCTGGGCGCCGCTGCGCGACGTCGACCCGCGCGTGGGCGAGCACCTGCTCGACGTGCTGCGCGACGCCGGCATCGCCGCCTACCTGGAGCCGGCCGCCGACGTCGGGCCCTACACCCGCACCGTCTTCCTCCCCAGCCCGCCGGCCGACCGGCTGTTCGTCGACCGCACCCGCCTGGGCGAGGGCCGGTCCCTGGTCGAGCGGCACGCCGACGACCACGCCCCCGCCGGCGGTCCCGCGGCCGAGCGGCGCCCGCTGCGGCGCGACCTCGACGAGGACGCCGAGTGGGCGCGCATCGTCGCCGCCTACGAGGCCGAGCACGGGCGCACCGTCGTCGAGGACGCCGACCCCGCGGAGCCCGCCGTCGTCCGGCCCGCCGCGCCGCCGGCCGACGACGACGAGGACGACCCGCTCGCCGAGGAGCACTACGAGCCCCCGCCGGCCCCGCCGGTGCCGATGCCCTCGCCGTCGACCCTCTACGCGGTGCTGCTCGCCGCGGCCGGCGTGGTGCTGGTCGGCGCGCCGGGCGTGCTGGGCCTGAGGACCGAGACCGGCCTGGTGCTCGGCGTGGCGGCCCTGGTCGGCAGCGCCGCCCTGGCGCTGTCCCGGATGCGCGACCGCGACGACGACGGCGACGACGGGGCCGTCGTCTAGAGCCCGGCGCAGACCGCCGCGCGAGCGAGGTCCGCCGCGCCGACCAGGCCGGCCGAGGCGCCGAGCGCCGCGGCGACCACCCGCGGGCCGGGCCGGAAGCCGCGTCCGGGCAGCGCGCGCCCGAGCCGCTCGCGCGCCGGGTCGAGCACCATGTCGCCGAGCACGCTCACCCCGCCGCCGATGACGACGACGTCCGGGTCGAGGACGCTGGCCAGGTCGGCGATGCCCTGGCCGAGCCACTCCCCGACGTCGCTCACCAGGCTGAGCGCCACCGGGTCGCCGTCGGCCGCGGCGCGGGCCACGTCCTCGCCGCTCAGCTGCGCCGGGTCGCCGTCGACGCGGTCGAGCAGCCGGGCCGCCGCGGCCGGCGAGCGGGTGGCCACCTCGCGGGCGGTGGTCGCCAGGGCGCTGCCGCTGGCGTACTGCTCCCAGCAGCCGCGGTTGCCGCAGGCGCACAGCCGCCCGTCGGGGACCACCCGCATGTGCCCCCACTCCCCCGCCACCCCGTGCGCGCCGCGCTGCAGCCGGCCGCCGGCGACGATCCCGCCGCCGATGCCGGTGCCGAGGGTGATGCACAGGGCCAGCTCGGCCCCCCGCGCGGCGCCGAAGCGGTACTCGGCCCACGCGGCGGCGTCGGCGTCGTTGCCCACCCACAGCGGCCGCTGCAGGCGGGCGGCGAGGTCGCGGCGCAGGGCGGTGTGCCGCCAGGCCAGGTGCGGGCTGAACAGCACGACGTCGCCGGTGCGGTCGAACCAGCCGGCCGCGCCGACGCCGACCGCCGCCAGCGGGCCGCCGTGCCGGACGGCGAGCTCCTCGACCACCCCGGCGATCGCGGCCTCGGTCTCGGTCACCGACGCGGTCGGCGTCGAGCGGCGGGCGGTGTCCAGCACCGTCCCGTCCGGCGCGACGACGCCGCCGGCCACCTTGGTCCCGCCGACGTCGACGCCGAGCGCGGGCAGGGCGGCGGGACCGGTGCGGTCGCCGGCCACTCAGCCGAGCTCGATGTGCTGGACCTGCGCCGGCTCCGGCTCCGGCGTCGGGGCCGGCTCCGGCGCGGGCGGCGCCGGTGGGGCGGCTCCCGACCGCAGGGCGCCCGCGGCACTGGTCAGCAGGTCGGCGAGCGCCTCGCTGACGTCCGGCCGGCGGGCGACGGCGGCCGCCCGGCACAGCGGGCACCAGCGGCAGTCCCCGCCCGGCTCGTGCCCGGGCGTCTCCCCCTCCGCGGCGGCGCCGGTCTCGACCCAGGCCTGTCCCAGCCCGGCGGCCAGCCGCCGCGCCTGATCGAGCCAGTCGGCTCCCTCGCTCACCGTGTCCCCCTGTCGTCCGCCGGGCCGTCCGCCGCACCGCTCGACGGTGCTCCCTCCGCACCGTCCGCCCCGACGGCCGCCAGCAGGTCGGCCGGCCACTGCTGCGGGTCGGCGGCGAAGCCGACCTCCAGCCGCGCGGCGGCGGTGCCCGGGTCGGCCAGGGTGCCCGAGGTGACCACGCATCGGCGCAGCAGGGGGTCCAGGCGGAGCGAGCGGCGGGTGCCGGCGGCGGTGACCACCAGGTCGTCGTCCCAGCGGGTGAGCCGCACCCCGGCGCGCTCGGCGAAGGGCAGCGGGAGCGTCAGCCGCCACCCGCCGTCCACGCGCTCCGGTGCGGGCACCGGCGGGGCGGGGTCGCCCGCGGGCCCGGGCAGGTCGGGCAGGTCGGGCAGCAGCGCGGCGAGCGCCTCGGCGCCGGCCGGCTCGACCGGGGCCTCGGCGACGTCCCGCACCGGCGCGATCCCGGCCAGCCCGGCGAGCGCGGCCTCCTCCTCGGCGGCCCGGGCGACCGCCCAGTCCGCCGGCCCGGCCGCGGGCAGCCGGCGGGCGAGCACGCCCACCGGGCGCTGTCCGTGCACGGCCAGGGCGGTGGTCGCGGTCCGCAGCGCGGCGACGGCGGAGGGCCGCGGCCGGCCGACCAGCCAGACCGCGGTGGCGGCGGGGTCGGTCAGGCGCAGCCGGTCGAGCAGCGCCTCGAGGTCGGGCACCGCGTCGAGGGCGAGGTCGGCGGCGCCGCGGCGCACCGTGCCGGCGCGGACGGCGGCGGTGCGGACGGCGGCGAGCACCCGCACGCGGGTGGTCAGCACCTGCTGCAGCCACCACCGCAGCGCGCCGGGCAGGGCGACCAGCCCCGTGGCGGCGGGCAGGGGCCCGGCGTCGAGGACGACGAGGTCGGTGTCCGGCCGCACCCGGCCGAGCGCGGCGAGGACGCCGAGCTCGCCGGCGCCGGGCAGCGGCACCACCGAGGTCGCGGGCGGCAGCTCGAGGTCGGGCACCGCCGACGCCGGGCCCGCCACCCGCTCGGCCCACAGCGCCTCGAGCCCGGCCTGCGGCTCGGCGACGACCACCTCGACGCCCGCCGCCGCCGTCCCGTCGGGGACCGGCTGGCGGGTCACCAGCACCACCCGGCGCCCGTCCCGGGCGGCGCGCACCGCGGCCGCGGCGGCGAGGGTGGTCGTGCCGGCCCCGCCGGGGCCGGTGAGGAGCAGCGTGCGCACGGGCTCAGCCCTCGACGCGCTTCTTGAGCTCCTTGAGCGCGGTGTCGAGGATGACCTTCTCCGCGCGGCGCTTCATCATCCCGAGCATGGGGACACCGATGTCCACGGCGAGCCGGTAGGTCACCTCGGTGCCGCCACCGGTCTCGCGCAGCGTGTACGAGCCGTCCTGCCGCTTCATGATCTTGCTGGTGACCAGGGTCCAGGAGACCTGCCGGTCGTCGTCCCAGGCGTAGTCGAGGACGTACTCGTCGGTGAGGACGGTCGCGTCGATGACGAACCGGACGCGGCGGGCGCGGCCGTCGGGCCCGCGCTCCTGCACCTCGACGGTCCGGGCCGCCTTGACCCACTGCGGATACGCCTCGAAGTCGGCGATCACGGCCATCACCTCGGCCGCCGGCGCGGAGACGACGATCGACTGGGTGGACTGCTCCGCCATGCGCCTGAGGCTAGCCGTTCACCCGGAAGACGCAGGGTGGGTGGACCGGGCACGGCTACTCACCGGTAGCCCCAGCCGGTAGATTCGGCGGGACGTGTCCCGCGCGGGGACCGCGGGCAGCGGCGCCCCGGCCGCACGGGGAGGAGAGGACGGAGCGTGCGCGAGTACAGCGTCCCGGCGACGACCGAGGTGGGTGCCTCGGAGGCGCTCACCGACATGCTGGCGGAGAACGTCGCCGAGCACGGCGACGAGGTCGGCCTGCGCAGGCAGCGGGACGGCCGCTGGGTCGACGTCACCTGGCGGGAGTTCGGTGAGCAGGTGGCCGGCGTCGCGAAGGGGCTGGTCGCCGCGGGCGTGCAGCCCGGCGACCGGGTCGCCCTGCAGGCCAAGACCCGCTACGAGTGGACCGTCATCGACTTCGCCATCTGGACGGCCGGCGCGGTCACCGTCCCGGTGTACGAGACCTCCAGCCCCGACCAGGTCGCCTGGATCCTCTCCGACTCCGGCGCGGTCGCCGCGATCGTCGAGAAGGCCGAGCACGCCACCGCCGTCGACTCGGTGCGCGACCAGGCCCCCGACCTCGGCCCGCTGTACGTCATCGAGGACGACGCCGTCGGCACGCTCACCGCTGCCGGTGAGGCCGTCCCCGACAGCGAGCTCGAGGCCCGCCGCGCGACGCTGAACGCCGACAGCCTGGCGACGCTCATCTACACCTCGGGCACCACCGGTCGCCCCAAGGGCTGCGAGCTCACCCACGGCAACTTCCTGTTCGAGGTCGGCAACGGCATGAGCCTGCTCGACCGGTTCATGAACGTGCAGGGCTCGCTGCTGCTGTTCATCCCCCTGGCGCACGTGCTGGCCCGCGTCATGCAGGTCGGCGCGGTGAAGACCCGCACCGTCATCGGCCACACGCCGGACGTGAAGAACCTGGTCGAGGACCTCGGCAGGTTCAGGCCGACGTTCGTCCTGGCCGTCCCGCGCGTGTTCGAGAAGGTCTTCAACCAGGCCAAGGCCAAGGCCGAGGCGGACAGCCCGGTCAAGGGGAGGATCTTCGACCGGGCCGCCCAGGTGGCCATCGCCTGGTCCCGCGCCCAGGACACCGGCGGCGCGGGCCTCGGCCTGCGCGTCCAGCACGCGGTGTTCGACCGGCTGGTGTACAGCAAGCTGCGCGCCGCTCTCGGCGGCCGCTGCCTCGGCGCCATCTCCGGCGGCGCCCCGCTCGGCGAGCGGCTCGGCCACTTCTTCCGCGGCGCCGGCGTCACCGTCTACGAGGGCTACGGCCTCACCGAGACCACCGCCGCCGCCTCGGTCAACCACGACCGCGCACTGCGGATCGGCACGGTCGGCCGCCCGCTGCCCGGCGTCTCGTTCCGGATCGCCGACGACGGCGAGATCCTCATCCGCGGCGGCGTCGTCATGCGCGGCTACTGGAGGAACGAGCAGGCCACCGCCGAGGCGATCGACCCCGACGGCTGGTTCCACTCCGGGGACATCGGCGAGATCGACGCCGACGGCTTCACCCGGATCACCGGCCGCAAGAAGGAGATCCTGGTGACCGCCGGCGGCAAGAACGTCGCCCCCGCGGTGCTCGAGGACCGGCTGCGCGCCCACCGGCTGGTCAGCCAGTGCATCGTCGTCGGCGACCAGCGGCCGTTCATCGCGGCGCTCATCACCCTGGACGCCGAGGCCCTGCCCGCCTGGCTGGAGAGCAAGGGCAAGCCGGCCGACACCCCGGCCTCCGCGCTCGTCGACGACCCCGAGGTCAGGGCCGAGATCGACGCCGCCGTCGCCGACGCCAACAGGGCGGTGTCCCAGGCCGAGGCGATCAAGAAGTACCGCGTCCTCGCCACGGACTTCACCGAGGACAACGGGATGCTGACGCCGAGCCTGAAGCTCAAGCGCGCGGTGGTCGTGAAGGAGTTCGACCAGGAGGTCGAGGCCCTCTACAATAGCTGAACCGGACCGACCGAGCCCCGTCCCGCCGCTGCGTGGGGCGGGGCTCGGTCGTCGCGGGGCCCGGTCGTCGCGGGGCTCGGTCGTCGCGGGGCTCGGTCGTCGCGGGGCCCGGTCGTCGCGGGGCTCAGTCGTCGCGGGGCTCCAGGAGCCCGGCGAACTGCGCGGCGATCGTCGTCCACGACCAGCGCCGCTCCACCCACGCCCGCCCGGCGGTGCCCATGGCCCGCGCCCGGGCCGGGTCGTCGAGCAGCGCGGTGACCGCGGCGGCGACCGCGTCCGGGGAGCGCGGGTCGGGGACGACCGTGCCGGTCTCGCCGTCGCGCACCGCCTCCGGCGCCCCGCCCGAGGTGCCCGCGACGACGGGCAGCCCGACGGCGGCGGCCTCCAGGTAGACCATGCCCAGGCCCTCGACGTCCAGGCCGCCGCGGCGGGTGCGGCAGGGCATGGCGAACACGTCCCCCGCCGCGTAGTGCTCGGGCAGCCGGTCCGGGGTCACCGGGCCGGTGAGCACCACCGAGTCGCCGAGCCGCCGGTCGGCCACCGCGCGGTGCAGCCGGGCCTCGTCCGGGCCGCCGCCGACCAGCAGGAGCCGCGCGCCCGGGTGCCGCGCGAGGACCTGCGGCCAGGCGGCCACGAGCACGTCCTGCCCCTTGCGCGGCACCAGCCGGGACACGCAGACGACGACCGGCGACTCCCCCAGCCCGTGCCGCCGCCGCACCGCGGTGCCGTCGACCGCGGGGGTGAACCGGTCGACGTCGACCCCGGGCGACAGCTGCGCCAGCCGGGTGCACCCGCCGAGCGCCGGCTCCAGGCGGCTGCGGGTGTACTCGCTGATGTAGGTCAGCACGTCCAGGCCGCTGGCGATGCGGCGCATGAGCCGGCGGGCGCCGGGCAGCGCCACCCAGCCGGTCTCGTGCCCGTGGGTGGCGCCGACCAGGTGCCGCACCCCGGCGTCGCGGAGGGTGGGCGCCAGAAGGCCCAGCGGCGCGGCCGCGCCGAAGAAGGCGGTGTCGCAGCCGTGCTCGGCGGCCAGGGCCGTCGCGGCCCGGGCGGTCGCCGGCGTGGGCAGCAGCACCGCCGTCCGCTGCCGGACCACCCGGTAGGGCAGCCGCGCGTCGTACGCCTCCCAGCCCGGTGAGCGGGAGGCCAGCACGACGAGGGAGTCCGGCGGGCGGCGCTCGAGCAGCGCCGCGACGAAGGTCTGGATGCCGCCCTGCCGCGGCGGGAAGTCGTTGGTGACGACGAGCGTGCGGCCGCGGTCGCTCACCGGTCGCCCCGCCGCAGCCAGTCCTCGGCCATCGCGACCCGCTCGGCCGCCGTCGGGTGGGAGCCGAAGAACCACTGCCACGGCGCCGGCGGGCTCGGGTCGGAGACGTTGGTCTCGGCCAGCCGGCGCTGCATCTCGATGAAGGCGGCGGCGTCCCGGGTGAGGTCGAGCGCGGCCAGGTCCGCCCGGGCCTCGACGTGCCGGGAGACGAGGTTCTGCACCGGCGTCGACACGAGGGACCCCACCGCGACGAGGAGCAGCACCAGCGGCACCACGCGCGGGTCGCCCGCCGAGTCCGCGCCGGCGCGGCGCAGCAGCGGCGCCCAGGTCAGGAGCCAGCCGAGCAGGGCGACGGCGGCGGCCGCGCCGAGCGCCCCGATGAGCGTGCCGGTCAGGACGTCGTCGGTGGCCACGTGCCCGAGCTCGTGGGCGACGATCGACTCGATCTCGTCCGGGGGGACGTCGGCCAGCAGGGTGTCGTAGAGCACCACCCGGCGGGTCGAGCCGAACCCGGACACGTAGGCGTTGAGCGACGTCGTCCGCCGGGACGCGTCGGCGACCAGGACGTCCTCGACCGGGGAGCCGCTCTCCTCGGCCAGCCGGAGCAGGTCGGTGCGCAGCTCGCCGGCCGGCAGCGGCGTGAAGCTGTTGAACGCGGGCTCGATGACCACCGGGTAGAGGAAGGAGCCGACGACGACCAGCGCGGCCGCGCCGCCGGCCGCCCACGCCCACCAGGCGCGGGGGGCGCGGCGGGCCAGCGCGACGAGCACCAGCAGGCCCAGGGCGGTGAGCCCGGCGTCGATGGCGGTGGAGACCGCGACGTCGCGCAGCCACAGCGGCCAGGAGCGCGTGGACAGCCCGTAGCGGTGCCGCACGACCTCGCCGTAGGCGGAGATCGGCAGCGTCGCCAGCCGGCCGACGACGACCAGCGTGACCGTGCCGAGCAGCACGGTGAGCGGCCAGCGGCGGCCTCCCGCCCGGCCGACCGCGGTGACCAGGCGGCTGCCCAGGCGGGTGAGGCCGAGCAGCGCCGAGACCGCGAGCCCGAGCACCAGGTTGGTCAGCGACGCGGGACGGATGTCGGCGGCGAGGGCCTCGGCGCGGCGGACGACCTCGGCGGGCAGCCCGGCGTCGTCGGTGACCGGGGAGGCGCCGCCGGGCGGGGTGGGCAGCGGCGTCCAGGGCGTCCGGAGCGCGATGACGAGGACGAGCGCCGCGCCGAGCACGAGCGCGACCAGCAGCGCGGCCCGGCGGGAGCCGGTGCGGTCCGGCCGGGTGGCCTCGGGGCCGGGGCGGGTGCTCGTCCCGCCCGCCCTGCCCACCCGGCCGATCCTAGGCGCGCGCCGGTGCCGCACCGTGCACTCCCCCGGCGGACGCCGAGGGCCGGCGACCCGTCCGGGTCACCGGCCCTCGGCCTCGCGACGTGCTGGAACGGCCTCCCTGCAGGGGCCCGCCGGGAGCTCGCGAGCGGTGGGGGCGGGGAGGTCCTCCGTCAGGCGATGCGGCGCATGGCGGTGATGCCGCCCATCGAGTCGACCGACACGACCTTCACCGGCTGCCCCGACGTGGAGGCGTGCACCATCTGGCCGTTGCCGATGTACATCGAGACGTGGCTGACCGGGCTGTAGTAGAAGATCAGGTCACCCGGCTGCAGGTCCGCCCGCGAGACGGCGGTGCCCATGCGCGACTGCATGCTGCTGGAGTGCGGGAGGCTGATGCCGGCCGCGGCGTAGGCGTACTGGGTCAGGCCCGAGCAGTCGAAGGCGTTCGGCCCGCCGGCGCCCCACACGTAGGGGTCGCCCACCTGGGCCAGCGCCGTCTGCACCGCGGTCTGCGCGGCACCGCTGCCGCCGCTGCCCGCCGACGGCGCCGGGGCCGGAGCGGGGGCCGCGGCCCGCGTGCCCGCGGTGGCCGGCGCGCTCTCCCCACCCGCGCCGCCGCCGGCGCCCGGCCCGGCCGGCGCGCCGGTGGCCAGGCCGGCCGCCTGCGCGGCGAGCGCCGCCTGCCGCTGCGCCTCGGTGAGCGCGGCGAACTGCGCCTGGTAGTCCGCGATGTCGCCCTGGAGCTGCGCCTCCTGGGCGCTCAGGTCGTCGAGGGTGCGCTGCGCCTCGGTCTCGGCGGCCTCGGCGTCGGCCTGCGCCTGCCGGGCGGCGGCGGCCGCCTCGTTCACCTGGTCGAGGACCGAGGTGGTGTGGTCGGCGATCTGGCCGAGGGTGGCCAGCGAGGCGACGAAGTCCTCGGCCGAGTCGCTGGTCATCAGCAGGTCGAGCCCGGCGAAGCCGTCGCCGTTGCCGGCGGTGTAGGCGCTGCGGGCCACCTCGCGGATCCGGCCGTCGAGGTCCTGCAGCCGGTCCTGCGCCTCGGCGGCGGCCTGGTCGGCCTCGCCGGCGGCGGCCTGCTGCTGGGCGAGGACCTCGCGGGCCTCGTTGACCTGCTCGGTGACGACCTCGAGCCGGTGACCGGCCTCGGCGGCGAGCTGGGCGGCCTGCTCCGGGGTGCCGGCCCGCTCGGGGTCGGCGGCCGCGGTGCCGGACAGCAGGGTGAGGGTCAGCGCGGCGGTGGTGCCGACCAGGGTGACCCGGCCGAGGCGGCGGGCCCGCGACGGGCGGTGCAGGCCGGCGATCCGGGTGGTGGGTGTGGACTTCTCGCGTGCATGCCCCAGGGCAGGGCGGGGGGTCGCCACGGGCGGCGGCTCTCCGTTTCTTCCTCAGCAACCGCCTACCGAGTTAGCTGACGGGTTCGGGCTGGGAAGACGTGCCCTATCTCCGCGCCCCGGTCGGGACCGGCGCGCGCGAGAACTCACCCCAGTGCTGCGGTGGGTCCCCGGCTCACCTCGCGCACCTCCGGGAGGGCGTCCGGTGACTCGGCGGTGTCGGCCGAGGTCACCCTGCGTCGGGTGACGACCACCCGGCCGGACGGCGCCACAGTACGGACGTGATGCAGTTGTGACAAACGGGGGGTGCGGGAACTGTGAGGACACACACGGTCAGCAGCCGCGCCACTCCGGTGCGTACCCGATCGGGTGTCCGCGCCGGTCAGCCCGTGCGCCGGCGCCCGTCCCGCGACGGCCGGTGCCGCAGGGGCGGCACCAGGCCGCCCTCGGCCAGCGCCCGCACGGCCCGCCGCTCGACGTCGTCGAGCTCCACGACCACGCCCGGGCGCGGCAGTGCGCCGTCCGCCGTCCGGGCCGCCGGGACGGAGGGCACCGGCAGCAGCACGGGGCCGGTGTCCCGCTCCGCGGGCGGGGCGCCCAGCAGGGCGGTGACGACGCAGTCGGCGCAGCCGGCGCCGCGCGCGGTGCACGAGTCGCAGTCGATGAGCATGGCCGTGTCCCTCCGGTGCCCCGGCCGCGCCGCCCGGTGCCGGGCCGCGGTCGGGACGGGTCTCCCTGTCGGTCGACCAGCACGCTAGGGACGGCCACCGACAGTCCCGGCTCAGCCGCCCGCGTACTCCCAGTGCCAGGGCTCCTCGCGGCCGTTGCCCGGGTCGGCCCAGGTCGGGTGCAGCCACCCGAACCGGCCGGCGTTGGCGACCATCCACGCGTACTGCGGCGTGCCGAAGCCGTCGATGCCGCCGCACAGGTCGACCGCCAGCCCCCAGCCGTGGTTGCTGGTGCCCGGGACCGCGGCCAGCGCCGGCTTCTCCCCGTACAGGCGGACCTGGCCGGCGTAGGTGCGGTAGGAGTCGGTGATGCAGATCGGCTGCCCGAACGCCGACGCGAACGCCGCGCTCATCGCCCGCCAGGCCGCCGCGGCGTCGCAGCGCAGCGAGTGGCCGCCCACCCCGATCGGGCACAGCGCGCTCGGCGGGATGAGGCCGTTGGGGTAGCCGCCCCAGGCCCGGGCGCCGTCGAAGCTCGGCGGGTAGACGGTGTTGCCGCACTCGACCCGCAGGGCTCCGCCGACCGGACCGGGGGCGGGCACCTCCGGCCGCGGGCCGAGGCTCGGCCGCCCGACGTGGACCACCTGGTCGGCCGGCAGCCGGCGGACGACGACGGCGCCGGCCCGCGCGTCGGCGGCGAGCACGGTCTGCGCGTCCAGCGCGATGCCGACGTGCCCCAGGCCCGCCTCGGGGGTCCCGAGGAAGACCAGGTCGCCGGGCAGGACGTCGGCCGGGTCGACGGGCGTGGTGACCGCGAACAGGCCGGCCTGGTCGGCGGGCAGGTCGATGCCCGCGTCGCGGTAGACGGTGGAGACCAGCGAGCCGCAGTCCCAGGAGTCCGGGCCGGCCGTCCCCGGCGCGTAGGGCCGGCCCAGGGCGTCCATGGCCGCGGTGACCGCGGCCAGCGTCTCGGCGGGCAGCACGAGCAGCGAGAGCGGACGGCGCGGCTGCTGCGCGGCGCCGCGCTGCGCACCGCCGGCCGCCGCGCCGATCGGCGTGAGCCCCGCGGGCAGGCCCCGGACCAGGTCGAGCAGCTCGGCCGCCGGCAGCGCGGTCACCCCGGCCTCGCGCAGCTGGCCGAGGTAGGCCCGCCAGTTGGCCGCCGTCTGGGTGTTGACGTCGACCTGCTGGCGCTGCAGGTCCGACAGCTGCCGGTCGACGTCGCCGAGAGCGACGTCGAGCTCCGCGGTGACCGCGTCGGCGGAGGCCTCCAGCTCGGCCACCTCCGCGGCCAGCCGGTCGGCCCGCTGCCGCGCCTCGGCGAGGACGGCGTCGGCGGAGGTCTGCCGGTCGACCGCGGTCCGCCGCTGCTGCTCGGCGGCACCGACCACCTCCGTGGTGTGCGCGTCGACGGCCTCCAGGTAGCCCAGCGCCGCGACGACGTCGGCCGGGTCGCCGCCGGTGAGCAGCACGGTCAGCGGGGTCAGCGCGCCGCCGTCGCGGTAGACCGCCGACGCGTACCGCGCCACCACCGACCGGTGCTGCGCCAGCTCGCCCTCGGCGGCGTCGACCGTGGCGCGGGCGGCGTCGACGTCGGCCTGCGCGTCGGCCAGCTGCTGCCGGGCGGCGGCCACCTCCGTCTGCCGCTGCTGCAGGTCGGCCTGGACCTCGGCGGCGCGCCGCTGCAGCCGGTCCAGCGCCTCGCTGTCGAGGACCCCGCTGGTCCCGCCGGGCTGGTCGCTGGGCGCGGCGGCCGCCGGGGCGGCGAGCAGGACGGCCACCACCGCCGTGACCAGCACGGACACCACGCCCCGCCGGGTGCGCCCCAGGGAACGCGCGCGCATCGGACCACCTCTGCAGTTCCGGACCCCGCCGGTCCGCCCGGGGATCGTCATCTCCGTGGAGCCGCTGCCGCAAGCGCGACGCGCCCCGCCGGTCCCCCGGTCGGGCGAGGTCTCCCCCGGGCGCGCGTCCCCGGGACTGTCCGACCCCCGGCCTACCGTCCCGCCGTGCTCTTCCCCGCCAGCGGCACGGGCTCCTCGGTGCCGCGCCACGAGCAGGCACCCGCCCACGGCGCGCGGCCGCTCCCCCGCACCCCCTACGTCCAGGCGAGCATCGACGACCTCGGCACGCCACTGGCCGGCGTCACCTTCGTCGTCGTCGACCTGGAGACCACCGGCGGGTCGCCGAAGGACAGCGCGATCACCGAGATCGGGGCGGTCAAGGTGCGCGGCGGCGAGGTGCTCGGGGAGTTCCAGACGCTGGTCGACCCCGGCTGCGAGGTCCCGCCCTACATCAGCGTGCTCACCGGGATCACCACGGCGATGGTCGCCACCGCCCCGCGGATCGACGCCGTGCTGCCGGCCTTCCTGGAGTTCGCCCGCGGCGCCGTCCTCGTGGCGCACAACGCCCCCTTCGACCTGGGGTTCCTGAAGGCGGCCTGCGAGCAGACCGGCACGCCGTGGCCCGCGGCCGCCTCGGTCGACACCGCGGTCCTCGCGCGGCGGCTGCTCTCCCGCGACGAGGTGCCCAACTGCAAGCTCGCCACCCTGGCGCCCTACTTCTCCGCCTCCACCTCGCCCTGCCACCGGGCCCTCGACGACGCCCGGGCGACCGTCGACGTCCTCCACGGCCTGTTCGAACGACTCGGCCCGCTCGGGGTGACGTCGCTGGAGGAGCTGCACGGGCTCACCCGCCAGGTCGACCCCGTCCGCAGGGGGAAGCGCCACCTGGCCGACGGCGTCCCGTCCGGCCCGGGCGTCTACGTCTTCCGCGGGCCGCGCGAGGAGCCGCTGTACGTCGGGACGTCGAACGACCTGCGCACCCGCGTCCGCAGCTACTTCTCCTCCGGGGAACAGCGCAGCCGGATGACCGAGATGGTGGCGCTGGCCCAGCGCGTCGAGGCCGTCCCGTGCGCGCACGACCTCGAGGCCGCCGTCCGGGAGCTGCGGCTGATCGCCGAGCACAAGCCGCGCTACAACCGCCGCTCCCGCTTCCCCGAGCGCGCGCTGTGGCTGCGGCTCACCGAGGAGCCCTTCCCCCGGCTGTCGACCGTGCGGCGGGTCCGCCCCGACGCGGGGCTCTTCCTCGGCCCGTTCGCCGACCGGCGGGCCGCGGAGATGGCCACCGCCGCCATCCACGAGGCGCTCCCGCTGCGGCAGTGCACCGCCCGGCTGTCCCCGCGGGTGCGCACGAGCACCTGCGCGCTGTTCGGCATGGGGCGCTGCGGCGGCCCGTGCGGGGGCCACCAGTCGGTCGAGGAGTACGCCGCGGTCGCCGCGGTGCTGCGCGCGGCGGTGGCCGGCGACCCGAGCGCCCTGGTCGCGCCGCTGCTGGACCGGGTCGACCGGCTGTCGGCCGCCCAGCGGTTCGAGGACGCCGGGGTGCTGCGCGACCGGGTCGCGGTCCTCGTGCGCGCGGTGCGCCGGCGGCAGCGGCTGGAGTCGCTGGCCGCCGTCCCGGAGGTGGTCATCGCCCGGCCCGACGGCGCCGGCGGGTGGGCGCTGTCGGTCGTCCGGCGGGGCCGGCTGGTCGCGGCCGGGTGCGCGCCGCGCGGGACGTCGGTCCGCGACACCCTCGCCGTCCTGCGCGCCACCGCCGAGACCACCCCCGACGACGGCGGGCTGGCCGCCACCGTCGACGAGACCGAGCTGGTCATGCGGTGGATGGAGAAGCCCGGCACCCGGCTGGTCGAGGTCACCGGCACGCTCGCCTGCGCCGCGCCGGGCACCGGCGGGCTCAGCGGGTTCCTCGCCCGGGTGGAGGCCGGCCGGGCACTGCGCGACCCCTTCCACGACGGCCGACAGCTGGGCACCCGCACCCGCCCCGAGCGCGTCTCCCCCGAGGGTCCGGCCGCCGCGGGTCCGGCGCCCGGCGGCCCGGTGACGTCCTGGAACGGCCCTCCCGCAGGGGCCCGCGCCGAGCGGAGCGAGGCGTGGGGGGCAGGAGGGTCCTTCAACTAGCATCCGGGGCGTGATCACCGCCATCGTGATGATCGACGCGGCCACCGACGCGATCCCCGAGGTGGCGGCGGCGATCGCCGACCTCGACGGCGTGAGCGAGGTCTACTCGACCGCCGGGGAGGTCGACCTGATCGCGATCGTGCGGGTCCGCGAGTTCGACCAGGTGGCCGAGGTGATCGCCGGGCGCGTCAACAAGGTGCCCGGCGTGCTGGAGACCGAGACGCACATCGCCTTCCGCGCCTACTCGCGGCACGACCTGGAGGCGGCGTTCTCCCTGGGCCTCGAGAACCAGTGACTCGAGGGCTCGTGACCGGCCTCAGCGGCCGGCGGCCTCGCGGCTGACGGCCACCCACCGGTCCAGCAGCGCGGCGGCCCGGCCGTCGTCGACCGCGGCGGCGGCCCGCTCGATCCCCGCGCCGAGCAGGTCCCCGAGCTCGCCGCCGCGCTCGTCGAAGGCGGCCAGCGCCGCGGCGGCGTTGAGCAGGACGGCGTCGCGCACCGGTCCCCGCTCGCCGTCGAGCACCCGCCGGAAGACCGCCGCGTTGTGCGCCGGGTCCCCGCCGCGCAGCGCGTCCGGCCCCGCCGGGGCGATGCCCAGGGCGGCCGGGTCCACGCGCCCGGGCACCACCGCGCCGTCGCGGGCCACCCACACGCTCGACGTCGTCGCGGTGGTCAGCTCGTCCAGCCCGTCGTCGCCGCGGAAGACCAGCGCACGGGCGCCGCGGCCGGCGACCACCTCGGCGAGGACCGGCGCCATCCGCGGGTCGGCGCAGCCGATCGCGGCGGCCACCGGCCGCGCCGGGTTGGTCAGCGGCCCGAGGAAGTTGAAGACGGTCCCGATGCCCAGCTCCCGCCGCGGCGCCGCGGTGTGCCGGAAGCTGGGGTGGAACACCGGCGCGAAGAAGAACCCGATGCCGGCCTCCTGCACGCAGCGGGCGACGGCCGGGGCCGGCAGGTCGATGACGACGCCCAGCGCCTCCAGCACGTCGGCGGCCCCCGAGGACGACGACGCGGCGCGGTTGCCGTGCTTGGCCACCGGCACCCCCGCGGCCGCGGTGACGACGGCGGCCATCGTCGAGATGTTCACCGTGTGCGCGCCGTCGCCGCCGGTGCCGACGACGTCGACGGTCGGGACCGGCACCTCGACCGGCGTCGCGCGCTCAAGCATCGTCGCGGCGAGCCCCGCGACCTCCTCCGGCGCCTCGCCCTTCGCCCGCAGGGCGACCGCGAAGCCGGCCACCTGCGCCGGCGTCGCCTCGCCGGACATCACCTCGCGCATCGCCCAGGCCGTGTCCGCGGCGGTGAGGTCCTGGCGGGCCAGCAGGCGCGTCAGCAGGCCGGGCCACGTCGGCCCGGCGGTGGTGCCCGCGCTCACCGCGAGACGGGACGGCGGCCCGCGTGCGCGCGCAGCAGGCCGGCGACGACCTCGGGGGCGACCAGCGGGTCGACCGGGAACGCGAGCGTGGCGTCGGCCTGCGACCAGTGGGCCAGCCAGCGGTCGGGCTGGCGGGCGATCAGCACGCACAGGGCCGGCCGGTCGGCGACCTCGACGGTCAGCTGCCGGGCCAGTGCCAGGCCGCCGGTCGGCTGCGCCTCGCCGTCGAGGATGCACAGGTCCACGCCGCCGCCGTCGACGGTGTCGACCACGTCCTCGCCGGTGGCGCACTCGATCCAGGTCAGCGGCCCGACGTCGGGCGCCGGCCGGCGGCCGACGGCGGTCCGGACGGCCTCGCGGACCTCGGGCCGGGAGCTGTAGACCAGGACGGTGGCCGGCGCGTCGCTCACGCCCGGCAGCCTAGTGCCCGCGCGGCTCCCGTCCGGGTCGACGCGGACCCCCGTCCGGGGGACGGTCTCGGGCCGGTCACGGCGCGGCCACGCCGTGCCACCCACGGTCTGTGCACGTCGGCGGCCGATGCCATGATGGGCGGCGTGACAACGGCCCCCGTGGCGAGCAGCACCTTCGACACCTCGCGGGTGCACTCCCTGACCCGACCGAACATGGTCAGCGTCGGCACGATCATCTGGCTCTCCAGCGAGCTGATGTTCTTCGCCGGGCTGTTCGCCATGTACTTCACCGCGCGGGCGCGCTCGACCGAGGGCTGGCCCCCGGAACCCACCGAACTGAACCTGCCGTACGCGCTGGTCTTCACCCTGATCCTGGTGGCCTCCTCGGTCACCTGCCAGATCGGCGTGTTCGCGGCCGAGAGCGGCAACGTCTACGGCCTGCGCCGGTGGTTCACGATCACCTTCGTCATGGGGCTGGTCTTCGTGCTGGGCCAGGCGAACGAGTACCGGGTGCTCGTCACCGACCACGCGACCACCATCTCGAGCAGCACCTACGGCTCGGTCTTCTACCTGACGACCGGCTTCCACGCCCTGCACGTCATCGGCGGCCTCGTGGCCTTCGTCTACGTGCTCATCCGGTCCACCATGGGCCGCTTCACGCCGGCACAGGCGACCTCGGCGATCGTGGTCTCCTACTACTGGCACTTCGTCGACGTCGTGTGGGTCGGGCTCTTCGCCACGATCTACCTGATCCGCTAGGGAACCGGTGTCCACCACGAACCCGCAGTCCGACACCCTGCCCGACGAGGAGCCGCGGCGGTCGCGCTGGTCGCGCCGCCGTCCGGCCGAGGGGACCCCGGCCGCCGCCGCCCGCGCCCGCCGCCGCTCCAAGCAGCGCCGCCGCATCGGCAACGTCGCCGCGCTCATGGCCGGGCTGGTCCTGACCGGCGCGCTCTACTCGACCCTCGCCCCGGGCGCCCAGGCCGCCGACGAGGGCAGCGAGTCCAGCGCCGAGGCCGCCGGCCGCGAGCTGTACGAGCGCAGCTGCATCAGCTGCCACGGCGAGAACCTCGAGGGCGTGCCCAACCGCGGCCCGTCGCTCATCGGCGTCGGCGAGGCCGCCGTCTACTTCCAGGTGCACACCGGCCGCATGCCGCTGGTGCGCCAGGCGGAGCAGGGCCCCGACAAGCCGGCCGTCTTCTCCGACGAGGAGATCGACCAGCTGATGGCCTACGTCCAGGCCAACGGCGGCGGCCCGACCCTCCCCTCCGGGGACCTGCGCGACGGCGACCTGGCCGCCGGCGGTGAGCTGTTCCGGCTCAACTGCTCGCAGTGCCACAACTTCGTCGGCCAGGGCGGCGCGCTCTCGTCCGGCAAGTACGCGCCCAGCCTCGAGGACTCCAACGACCTCGAGATCTACACCGCCATGCTGACCGGCCCCGAGAACATGCCGGTCTTCGGGGACAACCAGATCACCCCCGAGGAGAAGCGGGCGATCATCAACTACGTGCAGACGATCACCGACATGCCCGACCCGGGTGGCGCGGGCATCGGCCGCATCGGCCCGGTCAGCGAGGGCCTGGTCATCTGGACCGTCGCGATCTCCGCGCTGATGTTCGGGATCTTCTGGATGGGGAGCAAGGCGTGACCACGCACGACACCCGCCCCGGCTCGACCGGCGGGGCGGACACCCCGGGCCCGCTGCACGGCGGCCCGGACGACGACTACACCCCCGAGCAGCTCGCGGCACTCCCCCGCGAGGAGCTCGACCGCCTCGGCGCCCGGTACGACGGCGTGCAGATCCTGCACGTCGAGCCGGGCCCCGAGCCGGGGTCGGCGATCGAGCGGCGCGCCGTCCGCCAGGTCGGCCTGATGTTCGGCCTCGCCGGGCTGTCGGCGTTCGCCTTCGTCGTCGTCTACGCCGGCGCCGGCTGGTTCCTGCCCGACTGGCAGTGGGAGCTGGGCAGCAGCACCTTCAGCACGCTCTACACCCCGCTGCTCGGCGCCCTCATGGGCCTGGCGTTCACCTTCTTCGGCGTGGGCCTGGTGCTCTACACGAAGAAGCTGCTGCCGCACGAGACGGCAGTGCAGGACAAGCACGACGGCTCGCACTTCGACCGCGTCACCACCGGCGCCACCCTCGTCGGCGGGCTGCACAACAGCGGCCTGAAGCGGCGCAAGCTCCTCACCCGCAGCCTCCTGTTCATGGGCGGCGGCCTGGGCCTGATGCTGATCGCCCCGCTGGGCGGCCTCATCAAGAACCCGAACCGGGGCAACCCGCTGGGCACCACCGAGTGGGCCGAGGGCGTCCGCCTCGTCCGCGACGACGGCACCCCGATCCGCCCCGGCGACCAGGTCCCCGGCTCCCTGGAGACCGTCTTCCCGGCCGTCCCCGGCGGCAACCGGCTCTCCGACGCGGCCACGATGCTCATCCGGCTGCGCCCCTCGCAGCAGGAGGAGTCGGTCCCGCGGCAGGGCCAGGAGGACTTCGGCTACGGCGACTACGTCGCCTACTCCAAGATCTGCACGCACGCCGGCTGCCCGGTGTCGCTGTACGAGCAGGAGACCAGCCGGATCCTCTGCCCGTGCCACCAGTCGCAGTTCGACGTCACGCAGGGCGCCAAGCCGGTCTTCGGGCCCGCCACCCGCTCGCTCCCGCAGCTGCCCATCACGGTCGACGACGAGGGATTCTTCGTCGCGCGCAGCGACTACATTGAAGCCGTGGGTCCCACCTACTGGAACCGGGAGCGCATCTGATGGCTCGCACCGCCACCGCGCCGGGAGCGCCCACCACCCGCATCGGCAAGGCCGCTCTCGAGGTCGACGACCGTCTGATCGTCGCCGGCTGGACCCGCCGGACGCTGAACAAGGTCTTCCCCGACCACTGGTCGTTCCTGCTCGGGGAGATCGCGCTCTACTCGTTCATCATCCTGCTGCTCACCGGCACGTACCTGACGTTCTTCTTCCAGGCCTCGATGACCGAGGTCACCTACGACGGCTCGTACGCGCCGCTGCGCGGCGTGCACATGTCGATCGCCTACGCCTCGACGCTGGACATCTCCTTCGACGTCCGCGGCGGCCTGCTCATGCGGCAGATCCACCACTGGGCGGCGCTGCTGTTCATGGCCGCGATCGTCTGCCACATGCTGCGGATCTTCTTCACCGGCGCCTTCCGCCGGCCGCGCGAGACCAACTGGCTCATCGGTGTCGCCCTGCTGATCCTCGGCATCTTCGAGGGCTTCGCCGGCTACTCGATGCCGGACGACCTGCTCTCGGGCACCGGCCTGCGGATCATGTCGGCGATCATCCTGTCGATCCCGGTCGTGGGCACCTGGGTCCACTGGGCGGTCTTCGGCGGTGACTACGTCGGCGAGCTGATCGTCGGGCGGCTCTACATCGCCCACGTGCTGCTCATCCCGGCGATCATCCTGGCGCTGATCGCCGTGCACCTGCTGATCCTGGTCAAGCAGAAGCACACCCAGTTCCCCGGCCCGGGCCGCACCGAGCACAACGTGGTCGGCAACCGGCTGTTCCCGACCTTCGCCGGCAAGGCGACCGGTCTGCTGCTGGTGGTCTTCGGTGTCTGCGCAGCCCTCGGTGGCCTCGTGCAGATCAACCCGGTGTGGCTGTGGGGCCCGTACAACCCGGCGCAGGTGTCCTCGGCGTCGCAGCCCGACTGGTACGTCATGTTCCTCGACGGCTCGACCCGCCTGTTCCCGGCCTGGGACATCTACCTGCCGGGCAACTACAACATCCCGGCGCTGTTCTGGCCGACGGTCGTGCTCCCCGGCATCATCTTCACGCTCCTGCTCGCCTACCCGATGCTGGAGCGGAAGCTGACCGGCGACACCGCCTCGCACCACCTGCTCCAGCGCCCGCGCGACGTGCCCGTGCGCACCTCGCTCGGCATGATGGCGATCGCCTTCTACGTGGTGCTGCTGCTGTCGGGTGCGAACGACGTCATCGCCGACAAGTTCCAGATCAGCCTCAACGCGATGACCTGGATCGGCCGCATCGGCCTGATCGTCCTGCCGCCGATCGCGTACGTGCTCACCTACCGGATCTGCCTCGGTCTGCAGCAGCACGACCGCGAGGTCCTCGAGCACGGCATCGAGACCGGTGTCATCCGCCGGCTGCCGCACGGTGAGTTCATCGAGGTGCACCAGCCCCTCGGCCCGGTGGACGCGCACGGCCACAGCCAGCTGGCCTACGGCGGTGCTCCGGTGCCCAAGAAGATGAACCAGGTCGGTGGCGCCCGCCGCGCCATCCGCGGGTTCTTCTCGCCGATCGAGGAGCCGACCGCGGTGGAGCTCGAGCAGCGCGGCGAGGAGCGGGGCCTGTCCGCGGCCGAGCCGGGCCGCGAGCTCACCACCAGCGGCCGTCCCTCCGACGGCGGGCGCCCGGCGGAGGGTGGTCGGCCGGCCGAGGGTGGACGCCCCTCCGAGGGCGGACGCCCGCAGGAACCGCGCGACTGACGCGACGCACAGCGCACGCAGGGCCCCGGTGGAGCACTCCACCGGGGCCCTGCTGCATCTCCGGGCACGAGTGCGCCCACACGAGGCGGCCACGCCGAGCCCGGGCACAGCCGCCCCTGGCCGCACGACACCAGGACGGTCCCGGGACAGCCCGGGCGGCGTCGGCCGCGACGAGGGCCCTGGGCGGGACCGCGGGCCGCGGACCCGCACGGCGTCGACCGGGACGACGGTCCCGCGGCCGGCGTGACGGCACGGGGGGGGGGGGGGGGCAGGAAGCGCCGGGAGGGGGCGGCCCGTGCGGCCTCCGGTCCCCCGCAGCGGCGACGGCGGTCGTCCTCCGCCCGTAGCGCCGTGTCGGAGGACGGCACGCAGGCCACTCCCCCACCGCGGCGAGCGGCGTTCGCGTCCCGTCGCAACGCCCGCCCGTCGCGGCCGGACCCTTCCCCCCGGCGACGGCCACCGCGCTCCGCCCCGTGCGTCGTCGGCCCGGACCGGTGGCCGCTCGTCGGCGCCCCGGCGGGCACGGGGCGGGGTGACCGCGGACGCTGCCACGGCGGCCACACGGCGTTCCCGGAGCGCCCGGGAGGCCGGCCCAGACCCGTACTCGACGTCCGCCCGCGGGGGTGGCGCTCCCGGGTCCCCGGCCGCCACGGAGCCGCCGGCGTCCGGCGCCGGGAACGCACGAGGGCCCCCTCCCGCGGTGCGGGAGGGGGCCCTCGTCAGCGAGCGGACGTCAGCTGGACTGCGCGTTCTGCCCGACGTAGAACTCGAACAGCAGGCCGCCGATGGTCACGAGCAGGCTCACGACCCCGATGATGATCAGCCAGTCGTACCAGAAGGCCAGACCCAGGCCCGTGACGGCCGCGGCCGAGGCCAGGCCGAAGGGCCAGTAGCTGGCCGGGGGGAAGAAGCCCAGCTCGCCGGCGCCCTCGGCGATCTCGGCGTCCTTGCGGTCCTCGGGGCGGGCGTCGATGCGGCGGGAGATGAACCAGAAGAAGCCGCCGATGAGGCCGGTGAGCCCCCCGGACAGGATCAGCGCGGTGGTGCCGATCGGCTCCTGCGACCAGAAGCCGTAGACGGCCGCGGCGACGATGCAGAACACCGCGATGAGGTTGAAGATGAGCGCCTCGACCTTCACGGCCGTCCTCCCTGCGCAGCGTCGGTGCGGTGGTCCTCGGTGCCGGCGGACACGTCAGTCGGCCGCACGCTGGTAGTAGCCGTCGCCCACGCGGAACGGCCGGGTCGTGGTGGCCTCGCCGTCCTGGCCGATGCTCTCGAGCGCCTCGCGGGTGCTCTGACCCGCCTCACGGGCGGCCAGGTAGGCCTCGTAGTCCTCGGCGCTGACGATGCGGACCTCGAAGTTCATGTACGCGTGGTACGAGCCGCAGAGCTCCGCACAGCGCCCGACGTAGGCACCCGTCTCGTTCGGGTGCAGCTCGAAGACGTTGTCCCGGCCGTTCTCGTTGCCCGGGATGACGTCGAGCTTGAAGAGGAACTCCGGCACCCAGAACGAGTGGATGACGTCGGCGGAGGCGACCTCGAAGCGGATGTCCTGGTCGACCGGCAGCACGAGGATCGGGATCTCGTCGGTCGAGCCGACCGTGTTCACCGGCTCGCCGTCGGGACCGGTGGTCTCCGGGTAGACGAACTGCCAGTTCCACTTGAAGGCGTTGACCGCGATCGTCGTGTCCGGGTCGTCGCTGCGCTCCTGCACGTCGTTCTGCACCGAGGTGGTGAAGAAGAACAGGGCGGCGATGATGATGAACGGGAAGATGGAGTACGCGATCTCCAGCGGCAGGTTGTACGCCGTCTGCCGCGGCAGGTCGTCGCCCTTCTTCCGGTGCACGATCACCGACCAGATGATCAGCCCCCACACGATGAAGCCGACGATCAGCGCCGCGATGACCGACCCGGTCCACAGCTGACGGATCGCCGTGGCTTCCTCGGTCACGCCCTCGGGGAACCCGAAGCGCCAGAACTCGTTGTTGAGGTCGCACCCGGTGAGGGTGAGCACCCCCAGGAGACCGAGCGCGGCGACCCGCGCGAGCCTGCTGCGTCGAGCCACTGCTCGCTGCCTCCTCGTCCTCCGCCCGGCGGTTCCCGGGCGGCTCTCCCGGCGCGGCCACGGGCGGGAGCCCGCCCTGGTCCGTGCGCCGACCTCAGTCTGGGCCGAGACTAGCCGACCCCGCACGGCGGCCGACCACCGGAGACCCGGTACCGGCGGGTCGGCCGGGACCGCCGGGACGCCGGTGACGGGGCCGCTCGTGGCCCTCCTCACCGTGCCGCCTCGCCGGCGGCCGGGGCGGTTAGAGTCGAGGGCGTGTGGACGCGGCTGCTGACCCCCCGCTGGGTGCTGCTGCACCTGCTGGTGGCCGCCCTGTTCGTCGCCACGTTCTTCCTCGGGTACTGGCAGCTGACCAAGGCCGAGGCCGGCGGCGGCGCGGTCAACTGGAGCTACGCGCTGCAGTGGCCGCTGTACGGGCTCATGGGCCTGTGGTTCTACGTCCGGATGGTCCGCGTCGAGCTCAACCGGCACCCCGACGAGGACGAGCCGACCACCGCCGTCGTGCTGTACCAGCGGCCGCGGGTCGACACCAGCGGGGACCCGGAGCTGGCCGCCTACAACGCCTACCTCGCCGAGCTCAACGAGCGGGCGCTCGGTCAGCGGGGTCCGAGTGGCCGCTGAGCCGCAGCAGGGAACGCTGACCCCCCAGGTGGCCGGCGCGCTCACCCGCTACCGCGTCATGGCCTACGCCGTCGGGGTGATGCTCCTGGTGCTCGTCGCCGTCGCCATCCCGCTGCGCTACGCGGCCGGGATCCCCGAGGTGTCCGCGGTCGTCTCGCCCGTCCACGGGCTGCTCTACATCGTCTACCTCGTCACGGCGTTCGACCTGGCCCTCAAGGCGCGGTTCACCGCCAAGGGGACCCTGCTGGTGCTGCTCGCCGGCGTCGTCCCCCTCGTGTCGTTCGTCGCGGAGCGCCGGGTGACCACCCGCGTCCGCGCCGGCCGGCCCCTCTGACCGTCCTCCTCACTCCCGGGAGAACCCCCGCATGTGCGGCCTGCTGGCCTACCTGTCCACCGACGCGCCCCGGGTCGCCGAGCGGCACGTCGACGACGTCCGCGAGGCGCTGCACTGCCTGCACCACCGCGGCCCCGACGACACCGCGGTCTGGTCGGACCAGAACGTCGTCCTGGGTTTCAACCGGCTGTCGATCATCGACGTCGAGGGCAGCCCCCAGCCCCTCCCCTACGCCGGTGACCGCTACCGGATCCTGTTCAACGGGGAGATCTACAACTACGTCGAGCTGCGCGAGGAGCTGCAGGCCGCCGGCGCGCAGCTGGCCACGCACGGCGACACGGAGACGATCGTCGCGGGCTACCACCTGTGGGGCCAGGACGTCGTCCGGCGGCTGCGCGGGATGTTCTCCTTCGTCATCTGGGACACCGAGACCCGCACCGCGTTCGGCGCCCGCGACCCGTTCGGCATCAAGCCGCTGTTCACCGCGCGCCTGGCCGACGGCGGGCTGGTCTTCAGCTCGGAGAAGAAGGCGCTGCTGCAGCTGCTCGGCGGGAGCGCGGCCGCGGGTGGGGTCGACCCGGCGTCGCTGCAGCACTACCTGACGCTGCAGTACGTGCCGGAGCCGGCGACGCTGCACCGCGGCATCCGCCGGATCGAGAGCGGCACGAGCTTCACCGTCGTCGACGGCGAGCTGTCCACCGCGCGCTACTTCCACCCCGCCTGGACGCCGCAGCCGGTGCCCGCCGGCCGGGAGCAGGAGCTCTACGACCGCATCGCCGAGGTCCTCGACGAGTCGGTGGCCAAGCACATGCGGGCCGACGTCACCGTCGGGTCGTTCCTGTCCAGCGGCATCGACTCCACCGCGATCGCCGCGCTCGCGCACCGGTACAACCCGGACCTGCTGACGTTCACGGTCGGCTTCCAGCGGCAGGCGCAGTCGGAGATCGAGATCGCCGCCGAGTCGGCGTCGATCCTCGCCGTCAAGCACGTGCCGGTCGAGGTCAGCGCCGAGCAGTTCGCCGCGGCCATCCCCGAGGTGGTCTGGTACCTCGACGACCCGGTCGCGGACCCCGCGCTCGTGCCGCTGTACTTCGTGGCCCGCGAGGCGCGCAAGCACGTGAAGGTCGTGCTGTCCGGCGAGGGCGCCGACGAGCTGTTCGGCGGCTACACCATCTACCGCGAGCCGATCAGCCTCGCGTGGGCGTCGAAGCTGCCGCCGGCCGCCCGCCGGGCGATGGCCCGGATCGCCGACGTGCTGCCCGAGGGCGTCCGCGGCCAGGACCTGCTGCGCCGGGCGTCGATCCCGCTCGAGCAGCGGTACTACGGCAACGCCCGCAACCTGCGCGACGACGAGCTGGCCGCGCTGCTGCCCGGCCGCGACCCCGACCTGTCGCACGTGGCGGTCACCGAGGACCTGTACCGGCGCACCCGCGAGGCCGGCTACGACGACGTGACGGCCATGCAGTACGTGGACCTGTTCACCTGGCTGCGCGGCGACATCCTGGTCAAGGCCGACAAGATGACCATGGCCAACTCGCTGGAGCTGCGGGTGCCGTTCCTCGACCCCGAGGTGTTCGCGGTCGCGAGCACGCTCCCGGTCGAGCAGCGGGTGCCGCGCCGCGGCGACGCCACCAAGTACGCGCTGCGCCAGGCGATGCGCCAGATCGTGCCGCCGCGGATCATGAACCGCCGCAAGCTCGGCTTCCCCGTGCCGACGGCGGACTTCCTCGCCGGGCCGCTGCACGAGTGGGCCCGCGAGATCGTCACCTCGAGCCAGACGCAGGAGTGGCTCGACCGCGACGTCGTCCTCGGCCTGCTGGACCGGCTGCGTGCCGAGGAGGTGCCGAGCAAGCGGATCGCCCGTCAACTGTGGTCGGTGCTGGTCTTCATGGTGTGGCACGGGATCTTCGTCGAGGAGCGGATCGTCGTCGACGTCCCGGAGACGGTCTACCCCGTCAAGCTCTGAGGACGCGGAACGGCGCCCGCCCCCACGGGGGGACGGGCGCCGTTCTCGCGCTCAGGCGCAGGCGCTCAGTGGAACGAGTCGCCGCACGCGCAGGAGCCCTGCGCGTTCGGGTTGTCGATCGTGAAGCCCTGCTTCTCGATGGTGTCGACGAAGTCGATCACCGCGCCACCCAGGTACGGGCCGCTCATCCGGTCGACGATGACCTCGACGCCACCGAACTCGTAGGTCTGGTCGCCGTCGAGGAACCGCTCGTCGAAGAAGAGCTGGTAGCGCAGGCCGGAGCAGCCACCGGGCTGGACGGCGATGCGCAGACGCAGGTCGTCGCGGCCCTCCTGGTCCAGCAGCGCCTTGACCTTCGAGGCGGCCGGCTCGCTGAGCAGCACGCCGGTGCTGCCGGTGGTCTCGGTGTCCTGCACCGTCATGTCGTTGTCCTCCCACATCCGAGGGCGTCCGTTGCGGCAGTCCCTGCCGCGGGTCAACACCGCCGTGGCGGGCCCTCTTCCCACTGTACGGCGCGCACCGCGGGAGGCCAGTCCCTCACGGGGCCGCACGTAGACTCGCAGCCGTGAAGCTCCGCCTGCCCGGGCGCCGGGACCGCGCCGCCGAGACCGCCCCGGACACCGCCGCCGACCTGACCGAGCAGCAACTGGTGAAGGCCGGCGGCAAGGGCCGCCCGACGCCCAGGCGCGCCGAGGCGCAGGGCCGCCGTCCCGGTCCTCCCCCGCCGCCGCCCACCACGCGCAAGGAGGCCTACGCCCGCATGCGCCAGCAGCAGGCGCAGCGGCGGGCCGACACCCGGGCGGGCATGGCGCGCGGCGACGACGCCTACCTCCCGGCGCGCGACCGCGGCCCGGTGCGCAAGCTCGTGCGCGACCTGGTCGACGCGCGCCGCAACGCGGGCAGCTTCTTCCTGCCCGTCGCCGCGCTGGTGCTGGTCGGGTACTTCATCCCGAACCCGGCGGTGCAGAACTACACGGTCTTCGTCTGGTTCCTGTTCTTCCTGGTGATCATCGTCGACTCGGTGTTCCTGGGCCGGCGGATCTCGAGGACCGTCCGCCGGCGCTTCCCCGACCAGCCGCACCGGATGAAGGGCCTGGTCTGGTACGGCGTCAGCCGGGCGACGATGATCCGCCGCTGGCGGTTCCCGAAGCCCGAGGTCGCGGTCGGCGCCGAGGTCTAGCCGGCACTAGCGTCGGGGCACGTGGAGTACCGACGCCTCGGCCGTTCCGGCCTGACCATCTCCGAGATCGCCTACGGCAACTGGCTCACCCACGGGGGCCAGGTCGAGGAGGACGCCGCGCAGGCCTGCGTGCGCGCCGCCCTCGACGCCGGCATCACGACCTTCGACACCGCCGACGTCTACGCCGGCACCCGCGCCGAGTCGGTGCTCGGCCGCGCCCTGGCCGGCCAGCGCCGCGAGGGCCTGGAGATCTTCACCAAGGTCTACTGGCCCACCGGCCCCGGCCCCAACGACCGCGGCCTGGGCCGCAAGCACGTCACCGAGAGCTGCGACGCCTCGCTGCGGCGGCTGCAGACCGACCACATCGACCTCTACCAGGCGCACCGGTACGACCCGACGGTGCCGCTCGAGGAGACGATGACCGCCTTCGCCGACCTGGTGCGGGCGGGCAAGGTCCTCTACGTCGGCGTCTCGGAGTGGCGGGCCGAGGAGATCGCCGCCGGCGCGGCGCTGGCCCGCGACCTCGGCATCCAGCTGATCAGCAACCAGCCGCAGTACTCCATGCTGTGGCGGGTCATCGAGGACGAGGTCGTCCCGACGTCGCAGCGCGAGGGCGTGTCGCAAATCGTCTGGTCGCCGCTGGCCCAGGGCGTGCTCACCGGCAAGTACCGGCCGGGCGAGCAGCCGCCGGCCGACAGCCGGGCCGGGCACAGCGAGGCCGGGCAGTCGATGCGCGGCTTCCTGCGCGACGACGTCCTCAGCCGCGTGCAGGAGCTGCGGGCCGTCGCCGACGACCTCGGCCTGTCCATGGCCCAGCTCGCCGTCGCCTGGGTGCTGCAGAACGACAACGTGGCCGCGGCGATCATCGGCGCGACCCGCCCGGAGCAGGTGCACGACAACGTGAAGGCCGCGGGTGTGCGCCTCGAGGACGACGTCATGGCGCGCATCGACGAGGTGCTCGGGGACGTCGTCGAGCGCGACCCGGCCAAGACCGCCCGGGGCTGACCGACCCCCGGCCTGGACCTCAGGTCGAGGTTCAGGCCGGGGCCAGCGCCATCGGCCCGTACGCCTTGGTGTCGCCGTCGAACAGGCTCACCGTGGCCACGCCCCGGGCCAGCAGGTCCCGCCAGTTCTCCCCGAGCCACGACTCGGCGTCGCCCTGGTTGTCCGCGGGCGGCACCTCGACGCCGAGCGCCGCCGGGTCCAGGGTCGCGCCGGTCGGGTCCTCCAGCCGCCACGTCCAGCTCATGGCGCGAGGGTAGTGACCGCGCCGTCCGCCCGCGTCGTGTCCGGGGTGTGACCACCCGCGGGGTTACGCCGCCGATCTCCCCGGGCATGGGAGGTCATCGACCGCCCCGTTCCCCGGAGGACCGATGACCGTGCCCCCCGCGGGCGCCTCGCGCGCCACACCCCCGCCGCCGTCGACCGACGAGGCCTCGACCGGCCAGCTGATCAGCCAGCTGACCGAGCAGGTCTCCCGCCTGGTCCGCGACGAGGCGCGCCTCGCCCAGGCCGAGATGACGCAGAAGGCCAAGCGCCTGGGCATCGGCGCCGGCCTGTTCGGCGGCGCCGGGCTGTTCGGCTTCCTCGGGCTGTGCGTGCTGGTCGCCACCGCCGTCCTGGCCCTGGACGTCGTCCTGCCCGCCTGGCTCGCCGCCCTGATCGTGGCGGTGGTGCTGTTCGCCGTCGCCGGGGTCCTGGCGCTGGTCGGCAAGAAGGACGTGCAGAAGGGCACGCCGCCGGTGCCGACCGAGGCGATCGCCAGCACCAAGGCCGACATCGCGACGGTGAAGGAGAGTGCGCGCCGATGAGCACCCCGACCGGCGGCTCCCGGCCCGACGACGCCGCCGCGAACGGCCCCACCGACCCCGAGGCCATCAAGGCCGAGATCGAGGCCACCCGGGAGCAGCTCGGCCGCACCGTCGACGAGCTCAGCCACCGCCTCGACGTCCCCGCCCGGGCCAAGGAGGGGGCGGCCCGGGCCAAGGACACCGCCGTCGAGACCTACCGCGAGAGCCCGCCCACCGTCATCGGCGCCGGTGCCGCGCTCGCAGGCCTGGTCGGGCTGCTCGTCTGGCGGCGGCGGCGCCGGCACCGCCGGGCCGCGGCCGCCGCCACCGGGTCGACGACCGCCGTGGCACAGGCCCGCGCCGAGGCCCACCGGGCCCGCAAGGAGGCCGCCCGCGAGGCGGCCCAGGCCCGCCGGGCGGTGGCGAGGAACGCGCGGAGGACGAGGCAGCGGACCCGGAAGGCCGCGAGGAGGGTGCGGAAGTGAGCAGCAAGGGCGCGAAGCTCGTCTACCGCCCGGTCGGCCTGGTCGGGGGCATCCTCGCCGGTGTCGTCTCCGGGGCGGTCTTCAAGCAGGTGTGGAAGCGCATCTCCGGGGAGGACGACGCCCCCGACGCGCTGCAGAGCGAGTACCGCATGCGCGAGGTGGTCCTCGCCGCGGCGATCCAGGGCGCAATCTTCGCCGCCACCAAGGCGGCGATCGACCGCGCCGGCGCGCGCGGCTTCACCAAGCTCACCGGCAGCTGGCCGGGCGACTGACGCCGCCCGGCCGGACGGCGACCGACGGGAGGGGGCGGCAGATGGGCGGGACCAGGCAGCGCGACAGCGCGGTCGACCGCATCCGCGAGCGGGTCGAGGAGAAGGCCGCCCGGCGGGCGGCCGCGCGGGAGGCGGCGCAGCGGGCCGCCCGGGGTGAGGAGGCGGCCGATCCGGGCCGGGTGCCACCCGGCGGCCCAACGCCGGCCGAGCTCCCCGGGATGCACGCGGACAAGCCCACCGAGATCCCGGCCCGGGGCTGGAAGCAGATCGTCAAGCGGGCGTGGGCGGAGAACAACGCCGACAACATGCCGATCATCGCCGGCGGCGTCGCGTTCTTCGCCTTCCTCGCGATCTTCCCGGCGCTGATCGCGACGATCTCCATCTACGGGCTCGTGGCCTCGCCGGAGACCGTCGCCCGGCAGGTCGAGAGCCTCTCGGCCCAGCTGCCCGACGAGGCGGCGGCGCTGATCGGCGACCAGCTGACCGCGATCACGCAGAACAGCGGCGGCGCGCTGTCGCTGTCGCTCGTGGTCTCGGTGCTCGCGGCGCTGTGGTCGGCGTCCGGCGGCACGGGCAACGTCATCACCGCGGTGAACATCGCCTACGACGAGGTGGAGACCCGCGGCTTCGTCAAGCGCAAGGCGATGGCGCTCGGGCTCACGCTCGGCGCCATCGTGTTCGTGCTGGTCACCTTCGCGCTGGTCGCGGTGGTGCCGGTCGTGATGGACGCGCTCCCCCTCGGCGTCGTCGGCACGGTCCTGGCGCAGGTCCTGCGGTGGGTCCTGCTGCTCGGGGTGTTCGCCGGCTCGCTGGCGGTGCTCTACCGGGTCGCTCCCGACCGCGACGCGCCGCAGCTCAAGTGGGTGAGCCTCGGCGCGATCGTCGTCACGGTCATCTGGGCGCTGGTCAGCCTGGGCTTCAGCTTCTACGTCAACAACTTCGGCTCGTACGACAAGACCTACGGCGCCATCGCCGGCGTCATCGTGCTGATGCTGTGGCTGTACCTGACCTGCTACCTGGTCCTGCTCGGCGCGGAGATCAACTCCGAGGCCGAGCACCAGACGGCCGAGGACACCACCGAGGGCCCGCCGGTCCCCATGGGCCAGCGCAACGCCACGATGGCCGACGAGCTGCCCGACCCGCCGGAGCCGACGAAGGAGTCGAAGCAGAAGGCCTGAGCCCCTCCCCGGCGGGCTCCTGCGCTCAGCGCACGTGGGAGGGCACGAACGGCGGCCGGACGGCGACGACGGGCTGCGGGCGGCCCCGGACGTCGACGGCGAGCGGGGTGTCCGGGGCGATGCCGGCCGCGGCGTCGAGCAGGGCCAGCGCGATCCCGGTGCGCAGCGTCGGGGAGAAGGTGCCGCTGGTGACCTCGCCGACGCGGCGGCCGGCCTCGTCGAGCACGTCCATGCCGGGACGCGGGATCCCGCGGCCGGTGGCGCGCAGGCCCCACAGCAGCCGCGTCGCGCCGGCCTCCCGCTCGGCCAGCAGCGCCTGCCGCCCCCAGAACGCGGGCTTCCTCCACCCGACCGCCCAGCCGCTGCGCGCCTGGTTGGGGGTGATCCGGCGGGACAGCTCGTGCCCGTGCAGCGGGTAGCCCATCTCGGTGCGCAGCGTGTCCCGCGCGCCCAGCCCGCACGGGCGGATCCCCTCGGCGGCGCCGGCCTCGAGCAGCCGGTCCCACAGCGCGCCGGCCCGCTCGGCGGCGACGAGCAGCTCGTAGCCGTGCTCGCCGGTGTAGCCGGTGCGGCAGACGGTGACCTCCTGCCCCTCCCCGCCCGCGAACGCCATGTAGTCCAGTCCGGCGGCCAGTCCGGCGGCCTCGAGGACGGCGGCGGAGCGCGGCCCCTGCACGGCGAGGACGGCGACCTCCTCGTGCCGGTCGGTCACCGTGACGCCGTCCGGCGCGGCGGCCGCGAGCCGCGCCAGGACCTCCTGCGCGTTGGCGGCGTTGGGCACGAGCAGCACGTCGTCGGGTGAGTGCAGGTAGACGATGAGGTCGTCGACCACGCCGCCGGCGTCGGCCTCGCCGTCGGGGACGCAGCACAGCGTGTACTGCGCCTGCCCCGGCCCGATCCGCCCGAGGTCGTTGGTCAGGCAGGCGTCGACCAGGGCCGCGGCACCGGGCCCGCGCACGGTGCCGGTGCCCAGGTGCGAGACGTCGAACAGGCCCACCGCCTCCCGCACGGCGGCGTGCTCGGCGAGCACCCCGCCGCCGGCGTACTCGATCGGCATCGACCAGCCGCCGAAGTCGGCCAGCTTGGCGCCGGCCGCCACGTGGCGGTCGTGGAGGGGCGAGGTCCGCGCGGTCACCCCCGCACGCTATCCGGCGACCTGCTGGAACGGCCCCCGTGCACGGACCCGCGCCGGGCCTGCGAGGCGTGGGGCACACGGGGGTCCTTCTAGGATCGAGCGGTGCCGCCCACGATCACCGCCACCGACCGCCCGCTCGAGAAGACGCCCGCCGACGCCGTCGTCGTCGGCATCGGGAAGGGGTCCGCCGGCCCGCTGCCCACGCCGGGCGCGGAGGCCGTGGACCGGCTGCTCGGCGGCCGGCTGCTGCCCGCCCTGGCCGACCTCGGGGCGCGCGGCGCCCAGGACGAGGTCACCCGGGTGGCCAGCCTCGGGCAGGGGCCGTTCCCGGTCGTCGCCGCCGTCGGGCTCGGCGCCCCCGAGGCCACCGGCGGGTACTCCCCCGAGGCGATCCGGCGTGCCGCCGGCGCCGCCAGCCGGGCGCTGACCGGCCGCGGTTCGGTCGTGACCCTACTGGCCGCGGTCGGCGGGACCCCCGACGCCGAGCGGCTGCACGCCGTCGGCGAGGGCGCCCTGCTGGGCGCGTACGAGTTCACCGCCTACAAGTCCGACCTGCCCGCCGACCGGCCCACCCCGCCGCGCGAGTTCACGGTCGTCGTCCCCGACGCCGGTGCGGCCAAGGCCCCGCTGGCGCGGGTCCGCGCCGTGGCCGACGCGGTCGCGCTGGTGCGGGACCTGGTCAACACCCCGCCCAACGACCTCCACCCGGCCGAGCTCGCCTCCCGCGGCGCCGCGGCCGGCAAGGCGGCCGGCCTGAAGGTCGAGGTGCTCGACGAGGACGACCTCGTCGCCGGCGGCTACGGCGGCATCCTGGCCGTCGGCGCCGGCTCCGCGCGCGGCCCGCGGCTGCTGCGGATGACCTACACGGGCAAGAAGGCGCAGAAGAAGGTCGCCCTCGTCGGCAAGGGCATCACCTTCGACAGCGGCGGCCTGTCGATCAAGCCCGCCGCGAAGATGGACGAGATGAAGAGCGACATGGCCGGCGCCGCGGCCGTGATCGCCACCGTGTGCCTGGTCGCCCAGCTCGGCCTGCCGGTCGAGGTGACCGCCACCGTCCCGATGGCGGAGAACCTGCCCAGCGGCACCGCGTACCGCCCCGCCGACGTGGTCACCTTCCGCAACGGCAAGAAGGCCGAGATCACCAACACCGACGCCGAGGGCCGGGTGATCCTGGCCGACGCCATCGCCCGCGCGGCCGAGGACTCCCCGGACGTCCTGCTCGAGACCTCGACCCTCACCGGCGCCCAGCTGGTCGCCCTCGGCGCGCGCACCGCCGGCGTCATGGGCAGCGACGACATGCGCGACGCGGTCGTCGCGGCCAGCCGGCGCAGCGGCGAGCCGATGTGGCCGATGCCGATGCCCGAGGAGCTGCGGCGCGGCATCGACTCGCCGGTCGCCGACTTCGTCAACGCCAACGCCGACCGGATGGGCGGCATGCTCGTCGGGGCGCACTTCCTCGCCGAGTTCGTCCCGGCCGGGCTGCCCTGGGCGCACGTCGACATCGCCGGCCCCAGCTTCAACACCGGTGCGCCCTGGGGCTACACGCCCAAGGGCGGCACCGGGGTGCCGGTCCGCACCCTGCTGGCGACCATCGAGGACCTGCTGACCCGCTGACCGCCCGTGCGGCCGGGGACCCCGGCCGCACGCGGCGCGCAACCGCCCTCGGCCTGCGCCGTCACGTGGAGTGGCAGGATGGTCGAGGACCATCCCCCACCCGTTCCGGTGGGGCAGGCCGAGAGCATCGAGGAGCACGTCGTGAGCGCACCCACCACCCCCGCCGACCTGGTCATCCTCGGTGGTGGCTCGGGTGGCTACGCCGCCGCACTGCGGGCCGCGGAGCTGGGGATGTCGGTCGTCCTGATCGAGAAGGACAAGGTCGGCGGCACCTGCCTGCACCGCGGGTGCATCCCCACCAAGGCCCTGCTGCACGCCGGTGAGGTCGCCGACCTGGCCCGCGAGGGCGAGCAGTTCGGGGTGAAGACCTCGCTGGCCGGCATCGACATGGACGGCGTCAACTCCTACAAGGACGGCGTCATCTCGCGGCTGTACAAGGGCCTGCAGGGCCTGATCAAGAGCCGCAAGATCACCTACGTCGAGGGCGAGGGCCGGCTGGTCTCCCCCACCGCGGTGGCGGTCGACGGCCAGACCTACGAGGGCCGCCACGTGCTGCTGGCCACCGGCTCCTACTCGCGCTCCATCCCGGGCGTCGAGCTCGACGGCGTCCGCGTCCTGGACAGCGAGCAGGCCCTCGCGCTCGACCGCGTCCCGACCTCCGCGATCATCCTGGGCGGCGGTGTCATCGGCTGCGAGTTCGCCAGCGCCTGGAAGTCCTTCGGCGTCGACGTCACGATCATCGAGGGCCTCAAGCACCTGGTGCCGCTGGAGGACGAGAACTCCTCCAAGCTCCTCGAGCGCGCCTTCCGCCGCCGGAAGATCAACTTCGAGCTCGGCAACATGGTGTCCTCGGTGCAGTCCACCGAGAACGGCGTCAAGGTCAGCCTGCAGAACGGCAAGGAGTTCGAGGCCGAGATCGTGCTGGTGGCCATCGGCCGCGGCCCGGTCAGCCAGGGCCTGGGCTACGAGGAGGCCGGCGTCGCGATGGACCGCGGCTACGTGCTGGTCGACGAGTACTGCCAGACCAACGTCCCGACCATCTCCGCCGTCGGTGACCTCATCCCCACCCTGCAGCTGGCCCACGTCGGGTTCGGCGAGGGCATCCTCGTCGCCGAGCGGCTGGCCGGCCTCCCGGTCGTGCCGATCGACTACGCCGGCGTCCCGCGCGTCACCTACTCCGACCCCGAGGTCGCCTCGGTCGGCCTGACCGAGACCCAGGCCCGCGACAAGTACGGCGACGTCGAGACCCTCGTCTACGACCTGGGCGGCAACGGCCGCAGCCAGATCCTCAAGACCCAGGGCGCGGTCAAGCTGATCCGTCAGAAGGACGGCCCGGTCGTCGGCGTGCACATGGTCGGTAGCCGGGTCGGCGAGCTCGTCGCCGAGGCGCAGCTGATCTTCAACTGGGAGGCCCTGCCCGACGAGGTCGCCTCCCTGATCCACCCGCACCCCACGCAGAGCGAGGCGATCGGCGAGGCCCACCTGGCCCTGGCCGGCAAGCCGCTGCACGCCCACAGCTGAGCCGGCCGGCTCCGCTCCCCGTCTCCCCCACCCGCGCCACCACGAAGGAGCCCCGCCCCGATGCCGACCTCCGTCACCATGCCCGCCCTGGGCGAGAGCGTCACCGAGGGCACGGTCACCCGATGGCTGAAGCAGGAGGGTGAGCAGGTCGAGGCCGACGAGCCGCTGCTCGAGGTCTCGACCGACAAGGTCGACACCGAGATCCCCTCCCCCGCGGCGGGTGTCCTCACCAAGATCCTCGTGTCCGAGGACGAGACCGTCGAGGTCGGCGCCGAGCTGGCCGTGATCGGCGGCGAGGGTGACGGCGCGGGTGCCGGCGGTCCGGCCTCCGCCGACGACGCCACCACCCCGCAGACCCCGGTCGAGCAGGTGGAGGACGCCGGTCCCGGCGCCGCCGACGAGCCGCAGCCCGCCCCCGCCGCCGAGGCCCCCGCCCCCGCCGACCAGGGCGGCGGTCAGGGCGGTGGCGAGGGGACGCCGGTGACCATGCCGGCGCTCGGCGAGAGCGTCACCGAGGGCACCGTCACCCGCTGGCTCAAGGCGGTCGGCGACGAGGTCACCGCGGACGAGCCGCTGCTCGAGGTCTCGACCGACAAGGTCGACACCGAGATCCCGGCCCCGGTGTCGGGGACGCTGCTGTCGATCACGGTCAACGAGGACGAGACCGTCGAGGTCGGCGCCCAGCTGGCGGTGATCGGGTCCGGCGCCGCCGGTGGCGGTGCCCCCGCTGCCGCCCCCGCCGCGCAGGCACCCGCCCCGCAGGAGGCCCCCGCCCCCGCCCCGGCCCCGGCTCCCGCTCCGGCGCCGCGTCAGGAGCAGCAGCCCGCGCCCCAGCCGCCGGCCGCGCCGCCGTCGGTCCCCGCCGGGGCCGACTACGGGTCCGGCGAGGCCGAGACCGTCCGCGCGCAGCAGAGCAACCAGCCCTCCCAGCCCGCGCGGGCCGAGGCCCCGTCCTCGGCAGGCGCGGCTCCGGCGAGCGCGGCCCCGGCCGACGGTGGCGGCACCTACGTGACGCCCCTGGTGCGCCGCCTGGCCGCCGAGCACGGCGTCGACCTGGCCGGCATCACCGGCACCGGCGTGGGCGGCCGCATCCGCAAGCAGCTCGCCCTGGCCGCCGCGGAGGCCGCCTCCGCTCCGGCGGCGGCTCCGGCGGCGGCTCCGGCCCCGGCCGCCGCCGGCCGGCCCACCACGCCGTCGCCGGCTGCCCGGCCGGACACCGCGCTGCGCGGCCGCACCGAGAAGATGTCCCGCCTGCGCGGGGTCATCGCCCGGCGGATGGTCGAGTCGCTGGCGGTCAGCGCCCAGCTGACCACCGTCGTCGAGGTCGACGTCACCCGGATCGCCAAGCTGCGCGACCGGGCCAAGCGGGACTTCGAGGCCCGCGAGGGCGTCAAGCTGTCGTTCCTGCCGTTCTTCGCGAAGGCGGCGGTCGAGGCGCTCAAGGCCCACCCGGCCGTGAACTCCTCGGTCGACATGGAGGCCGGCACGGTCACCTACCACGACCAGGAGAACCTGGGCGTCGCCGTCGACACCGAGCGCGGCCTGCTCGTGCCGGTCATCCACGGCGCCGGTGACCTGAGCATCGGCGGGCTCGCCCGCAAGATCGCCGATCTCGCCGAGCGCACCCGCCTGAACAAGGTGACGCCGGACGAGCTGGGCGGCGGCACGTTCACGCTGACCAACACCGGCAGCCGCGGCGCCCTGTTCGACACGCCGATCATCAACCAGCCGCAGGTGGCGATCCTGGGCACCGGCACCGTGGTCAAGCGCCCGGTCGTCGTGCAGGACCCGGACCTCGGCGAGGTCATCGCGGTGCGCTCGATGGTCTACCTGGCCCTCACCTACGACCACCGGATCGTCGACGGCGCCGACGCCGCCCGGTTCCTCGGCACGGTGAAGGAGCGGCTCGAGGCCGGACAGTTCGAGGGCGAGCTCGGCCTGAGCTGACGTCCCCCGGTCGGGCCCCGGCGCACGCGCCGGGGCCCGACGTCGTACCGGGCAGGGGGGACGAGGAGGGTCATGAAGATCGCCGTCACGGGGGCCTCCGGGCTCATCGGGTCGACGCTGGTGCCGGAGCTGCGCGCCGACGGGCACGAGGTCATCCGGCTGGTCCGCCGCACCCCCCGCACCGCCGACGAACACCGCTGGGACCCCCAGCACCGGCGGATCGACCCGGCGCTGCTGCGCGACGTCGACGCGGTGGTGAACCTCGCCGGCACGCCGATCCGGCCGCGCCCATTCACCGAGGCGTACCGGCGGGACCTGCTGGCCAGCCGGGTGGACAGCACCACCACGATCGCCGAGGCCCTCGCCACCGCGGCCGCCGAGGACCCCTCGCGCAGGCGGGTGCTGCTGTCGGCCTCCGCGGTCGGCTACTACGGCGACACCGGGGACCGGGTGGTCGAGGAGGACGCCCCGCCGGGGGACGACTTCCTCGCCCGCGTGTGCGTGCAGTGGGAGGCCGCCACCGCTCCCGCAGCCGAGGCGGGCGTCCGGGTGGTCACGCTGCGGACCGGCCTGGTCATCGGCCGCGGCGCCATGCTGGTGCGCATCCTCGGCACGGTCTTCCGGCTCGGCCTCGGCGGCCGGGTGGGGTCGGGGCGGCAGTACTGGCCGTGGGTGAGCCTGGACGACGAGGTGGGCGCCATCCGCTTCCTGCTGACCGCCGGAGAGGTGTCCGGGCCGGTCAACCTCACCGGCCCCGACCCCGTGCGCAACGACGAGTTCGTCCGGGAGCTGGGCCGGGCCGTGCACCGTCCGACGGTCCTGCCGGTGCCCGGCTTCGCCATCCGGTCGGCGCTCGGCGAGTTCGGGCGCTCCAACGTCCTCGCCGGGCAGCGGGCCGTGCCGGCGCGGCTGCTGGCGGCCGGCTACCCGTTCCGGCACCGGGACCTGCCCTCCGCCCTCCGCGAGGCGCTCGACCGCGGCTGACGCCTCCGCCGGGCTCACGCCAGCCGCCCCGCGGTCCCGATCCGCCAGCCGCCGCTCCCGGGGACCAGCACCATCGTCACCGGCGCCTCCCCGCGGCCCGCCTCCGTGCGCAGCACCGGGCCGTCCGGGGACGCGGCCGCCACGACCGCGTACTCCGGCCAGCTGTCGACCAGCCGCACCTGCACGGACCCCTCCCCGGTGGTCGCGGCCCCGACCGTCACGCCGGAAACCGAGGGTGTGAAGCCGCGCAGCACCTCGCCGGCGGCGGTGAGGGAGCTCAGGCGGGCGCGGTCGGCGGCGAGCAGCGGGCTGTCCGCGGTGTAGACCTCGTCCAGCAGCGCCGGTGAGCCGGTGGCGAACGCCCGCGCGCGGCGGTCGTAGAGGTCGGTGAGGACGGCGCTCCAGTCGACCTGCTCCGCCGACGGCGGCGCGGCCGGCGCGGAGGACGGGACCGGCGCCGACGCCGCGGTCGCCGCGGGCGACGGGGCCGCCGCCGCCGCCGGCGCCGGTCCCGCGGACGCCGGAGCCGGAGCGGCCGCCACCGGTCCGCCGGGCCCGGAGCGGGTCAGCGCCAGCCCGAGCGCCACCGCGCCCAGCACCAGGGCGGCGACCGCGATGCCCGCGGCAGCCCGCCGCACGAACGGTCCCCCCGGCCGCCAGGACCGGGCCGACGGTGCGGGGACCTCGGCGGGCGCGGGCCGGCGACGCCGGCCGGGCACCTGGTGGGTCAGCTCGGTGCGCGGCCCGCGGCCGGTCCGCGCCAGGTCGGCATCGGGGACCCCCGGCGTCGGCAGCCGCACCGGCTCCGGGCGGCAGGCGTGCCGCAGGTCGAGCGCGAAGGCCGCCGCCGACCCCCGCGCGTGCGGATCGGCCGACAGGCCGCGGCCGACCACCTCGAGCAGCGCGCGCGGCGTGCCGGGAGCCAGCTCGGCGAGGTCGGGCAGCTCGCCGGCGGCGGCGACGGCGAGGGTGTCGGCGGGGGTCGCAGCGTTCCACGGCGGGACACCGGTCAGCGCGTGGAAGGCGGCCGCGGCGACGCCGAAGACGTCCGAGGCCGGGCCGGGTGCGCTCCCGCGGGCGACGGCGGGGTCGACGTAGGCCGGGGTCACCTCACCGGCCGCGTCCTCACCGAGGACCCGCGCCACGCCGAGGTCGGTGAGCACCGGGCGTCCCTCGGCGGTGAAGACGACGTTCCCCGGGGACAGGTCGCCGTGGACGACGCCCTGCTCGTGCGCGCAGGCCAGCGCGGCCGCCACCGGCGCCAGCGCGGTGACCACCTCACCGGGGCGCAGCCGGCCGCGGCGGGCCAGCAGCGCCGCCAGGCTGCCGCCCTCGAGCAGGTCGAGGACCAGCGCCACCCGGGCCGGGCCGCCGCGCCGGGGCTGGTGCACCACCTCGTGCAGCCGGACCAGGTGCGGGTGGTCCAGAGCACCCAGCAGCGCCGCCTCGCGCGCCTGCCGCCCGGCGTCGCCGGCCACGAGCAGCTTCACCGCCACCGGCGCGCCGCCGTCACGCGGCCTCGCGCGCCAGACCTCGCCGGACCCGCCGCGGCCGAGCAGCCGGTCGAGCCGGTAGCCGGGGACGACCGGCGGCGCCGGGGCGTCGTCGGGGCCGGCGCTGGGCGAGGGGGTGGTGGGCACGGCGGGGACCGTAGGCCGCACCGGCCCCGCCCCGCCCCCGCCGTCCACAGGCCCGGGCGGCGTCCACAGGCGCCGTCCCGGACGGGTGCCCGGCGCCGACTGCACCTAGGTTCGGGACATGCCGCTGCCCGCCCGTGCCGAGGTCGTCGTCGTGGGCGCCGGGCTGGCCGGTCTGTCGGCGGCCACCCGCCTGGCCGCCGCCGGGATCGACGTGCACCTCCTGGAGGCCTCCGCCTCCGCGGGCGGCCGGCTGGCCACCGAGCGGGTCGACGGGTTCGTCGTCGACCGCGGCTTCCAGGTGTTCAACACCGGCTACCCGCGCGCCGCCGACCTCGACCTGCCCGCCCTCGACCTCGGCTTCTTCGCCCCCGGGGCGGTCGTCCGCGTCGGCGACCGCGCGCACCGGGTCGCCGACCCGCGCCGCCGGCCGTCCGCGGTGGCCGACACGCTGCGGTCGCCGGTGGGGTCCCTGAGGCACAAGGCGGCGATCGCCGCGTTCTCCGCGCGGGCCGGGTACCGGCCGGTCCCGAGCCTGCTGGCGGCCCCGGAGACCTCCGCGGCCGAGCACCTCCGGCGGGCCGGCGTCGGCACCACGGCCCTGGAGCGGTTCTTCGGGCCGTTCTTCGCCGGCGTGCTGCTCGAGGACCGGCTGGAGACCTCCAGCCGCTACCTGGACCTGCTGTGGCGCAGCTTCGTCCGCGGCGGCACCGGCCTGCCGGCGCAGGGCATCCAGGCGATCGGCGAGCAGCTGGCCGCCCGGGTCGGCGAGGGGCGCGTCCACCACGGGGTCCGGGTCACCGCGGTCTCGGGCACCTCGGTCGACAGCGACGCCGGTCCGGTGCGCGCCGACGCCGTCGTGGTGGCCACCGACCCCGACACCGCCGCCGTCCTCGTGCCGGCGGTCGAGGCCGCCGCGCCCCGCCAGGTGACGACCCACTACCACGTGCTGCCGGCCTCGCCGTGGCCCGAGCCGCTCATCGTCCTGGGGACGCCCGGCGGCCGCCTGGTCAACAGCGTGGTGCTCACCGACGCCCAGCCGGCCTACTCCCCCGACGGCCGCGCCCTGGTGGCCAGCAGCTCGCTGGCACCGACGCCGGAGGCCGAGGTCCGCGAGGAGGTGGCCCGGCTGCACGACGTCGCGACGGCGGACCTCGGGCACCTGACATCGGTGACCGTGACCGGCGCACAGCCGGCCGCGCTCCCCCCGCTGCGGCTGCGCCGCCCGGTCGACCTCGGCGGCGGCCTGTACGTCTGCGGCGACCACCGGGACACCCCGTCCATCCAGGGCGCCATGGCCAGCGGCCGCCGCACCGCCGCCGCGGTGCTGCGCCGGCTGCGGCCCGCGACCGCAGCCGCGGCCGCGGCCGGGGCCGGGGCCGCCTGATGCCCGCCACCGCCCCGACGATCGTGGCCACGAGCATCGGCTTCGACTCCCGCGGCCGGGGCCCCTACGACTGGGCGCCGGGCCCGGTGTTCGACCTGGCCGTCGAGCTCGCCGGGGCGCCCGCGCAGCCGCGCCTGTGCTACCTGGGCACCGCCACCGGCGACGACCCCGCGCGCCTGGCCGGCGTGTACGGCGCCTTCGCCGGCAGCGCGGTCCGGCTCAGCCACCTGAGCCTGTTCCCGATGCCCACCGTCCCCGACGTGCGCGCGCACCTGCTGGCGCAGGACGTGATCTGGGTCGGCGGCGGCAGCGTGGCCAACCTGCTGGCGGTGTGGCGGGTGCACGGTCTCGACGAGGTCCTGGCCGAGTGCTGGCGGGCCGGGGTGGTGCTCGGCGGGGTGTCGGCGGGGTCGCTGTGCTGGCACGTCGGCGGCACCACCGACTCCTACGGCCCCGACCTGCGGCCGGTCACCAACGGGCTGGGACTGATCCCCACCTCCAACGGCGTCCACCACGACTCCGAGGAACAACGCCGCCCGCTGTACCGGCGGCTGGTCGCCGAGGGCACGCTGCCCGCCGGGCACGCCACCGACGACGGCGTGGGCCTGGTCTACCGGGGGACGGCACTGGTCGAGGCGGTCGCCGACCGGCCGGGCAAGGCGGCCCACCGGGTGGAACGGGGTCCCGACGGCACCGCCGTGGAGACCCGCCTCGAGCCCCGCCGGCTGCGGTGATCGCGGGCATAGGCTGGGTCCCGTGACCGAACTGCGCGTCGTCCGGGCCGGCACCGTCCCCTACGAGGAGGCCTGGGCGCGCCAGCGCGAGATCCACGCCGCGCGGATCGCCGGGGAGGCGCCGGACACGCTGCTGCTGCTCGAGCACCCGTCGGTCTACACCGCGGGCCGGCGCACCGAGCCGCACGAGCGCCCGCTCGACGGCACGCCGGTGGTCGACGTCGACCGCGGCGGCAAGATCACCTGGCACGGGCCCGGCCAGCTGGTCGGCTACCCGATCGTGGCCCTGCCCGACCCGGTCGACGTCGTGGCCCACGTGCGCCGGCTCGAGGACGCGCTCATGGAGGTGTGCGCCTCGGTCGGCGTCGCGACGATGCGCGTCGACGGGCGCAGCGGCGTCTGGGTGGCCGCCGACGCCCCCGGGCCCGGCAGCCGGTTCCGGCCCGAGCGCAAGATCGCCGCGATCGGCGTGCGGGTCGCGCGCGGGGTGACCATGCACGGGTTCGCGCTCAACTGCGACCCCGACCTCGGCGCGTTCGGCGCGATCGTCCCGTGCGGCATCGCCGACGCCGGGGTCACCTCGCTGAGCGCCGAGCTGGGCCGCGACGTCCCGGTGGCCGAGGTGGTCGACACGGTCGAGGCGGCGATGCGGCGGGTGCTCACCCTCGCCCCCGCCGCCTGATGGCCGGCCTGCCGGACAGCACCTACGTCAGCCTGACCACGTTCCGCCGCACCGGCGAGCCGGTGCCCACGCCGGTGTGGGCCGCACCCGACGGCGACACGCTCGTCGTCTGGACCCGCGCCGACTCCGGCAAGGTCAAGCGGCTGCGGCACACCGCTCGGGTCACCGTGGCGCCGTGCGACGTCCGCGGCCGGGTGACGGGGCCGGTCGTCGAGGCCACCGCCGAGCTGCTGCAGCCGCACGAGTGGCGGCAGGCGCGGGCCGCGCTCGCCCGCCGGTACGGCTGGCGGTGGCGGGTCTCCTACGGCAGCGCGCGCCTGTGGCAGCGGCTGACCCGGCCGGGCACCGAGCGGCACGCGGTCATCCGCGTCCGCCCCGCCTGAACCGGGGTACCGGGCGGGGCCGGCCCCGCCCGGAGGCTCGCCGCGAGCTCGCGAGCGGTGAGGGGGACGGGGTCCTCGGTCAGGCGACGACGAAGTTGACCAGCCGGCCGGGGACGGCGACCACGCGCCGCACGGTCCGGCCGTCCAGCTGCGCGGCGACCTTCTCGTCGGCCCGCGCCGCCTCCTCCAGCGCCGCGGCGTCGGCGTCGGCCGGCACGGTCACCTGCGCCCGCACCTTGCCGTTGACCTGGACCGCGACCTGCACGGTGTCCTCGACCAGCCACCGCTCGTCGGCGACCGGGAACGGCGCCCAGGCGACCGAGTCGGAGTGCCCGAGGCGGGCCCACAGCTCCTCGGCCAGGTGCGGGGCCAGCGGCGCCACCAGCAGCACCAGCGGCTCGGCCACCGCCCGCGGCACCGGGGACTCGGCGCCGTAGGCCGCGGTCAGCGCGTTGGTCAGCTCGGCGATCCGGGCGATGGCGACGTTGAACCGCAGCGTCGCCATGCCGTCGCGCACGCCGGCGATCGCCTTGTGCAGCGCCCGCAGCACGTCCTCGGACGGCGCGGCGCCGTCGGCGGCCCGGACCGCGCCGGTCCCCTCGTCGACGACGACCCGCCAGATCCGCTGCAGCAGCCGCTGCGAGCCGACGACGGCCTTGGTGTCCCACGGGCGCGACTGCTCCAGCGGCCCGGTCGACATCTCGTACACCCGGAACGTGTCGGCCCCGTAGGCGCCGATCATCTCGTCGGGCGTGACCATGTTCTTCAGGGACTTGCCGATCTTCCCGTACTCGCGGTTGACCGGCCTGCCCTCGAAGAAGAACTGCCCGTCCTCCTCGACCACCTCGGCGGCGGGCACGTAGAAGCCGCGCTCGTCGGTGTAGGCGTAGGCGGAGATGTAGCCCTGGTTGACCAGCCGACGGAACGGCTCCTCGCTGGACACGTAGCCCAGGTCGTGCAGCACCTTGTGCCAGAAGCGGGCGTAGAGCAGGTGCAGGACCGCGTGCTCCATGCCGCCGACGTAGAGGTCCACGCCGCCGACGTCGCCCGGCGACTGCGGGCCCAGCCAGTACCGCTCCAGCTCGGGGTCGACCATCTGCGTGTCGTCACCCGGGTCCAGGTAGCGCAGGTAGTACCAGCACGATCCCGCCCAGTTGGGCATCGTGTTGGTCTCGCGCCGGTAGGGCTTCGGCCCGTCGCCCAGGTCGAGCTCGACGGTCGTCCACTCGGTGACCCGCGACAGCGGCGGCTCGGGCTGGGAGTCGGCGTCGTCGTCGGCGAAGGTCTTCGGCGAGTAGTCGTCGACGTCGGGCAGCAGCACCGGCAGCAGCGACTCGGGCACCGCGCGCGGCAGGCCGTCGGCGTCGTAGACGATCGGGAACGGCTCGCCCCAGTAGCGCTGCCGGCTGAACAGCCAGTCGCGCAGCTTGTACGTGGTGGTCGCCTCGCCGTGCCCGGCGGCCACCAGCCACTCGCTCACCCGGGCGATGGCGGCGGCCTTGTCGGTCAGCCCGTCCAGCGAGACGTGCTCGTTCGACGAGTTGATCATCGGGCCGCTGCCGGTGTACGCGCCGCCGTCGAAGTCGGCGGGCGGCTGCACCGTGCGCACGATCGGCAGGCCGAAGGCCTGCGCGAACTCCCAGTCGCGGGTGTCCTCGCCCGGGACGGCCATGATCGCGCCGGTGCCGTAGCCGGTCAGCACGTAGTCGGCGGTGAAGACGGGCAGTTCCGCCCCGGTGACCGGGTTGACGGCGGTGGTGCCCAGCCACACGCCGGTCTTCTCCCGGCTCTCGTTCTGCCGGTCCAGCTCCGAGCGCCGGGACGCCTGCCGCTGGTACTCGCGCACCGCCTCGGCCGGGGTCGCCGCGCCGCCGGTCCACCGCGGGTCGGTGCCGTCGGGCCACGCGTCGGCGGTCAGCGTCCCCACCAGCGGGTGCTCGGGCGCGAGCACCACGTAGGTGGCGCCGAACAGGGTGTCGGGACGGGTGGTGAACACCTCGATCGTCTCGTCACCGGCGGCGAAGCGGATGCGGGCACCGGTCGAGCGGCCGATCCAGTTGCGCTGCATCTGCTTGACCGAGTCCGACCAGTCCAGCCGGTCCAGGTCGGCCAGCAGCCGCTCGGCGTAGGCGGTGATCCGCATCATCCACTGGGTCAGCGGGCGCCGGAACACCGGGAAGTTGCCGCGCTCGGAGCGGCCGTCGGGGGTGACCTCCTCGTTGGAGAGCACCGTGCCCAGGCCCGGGCACCAGTTGACCGGCGCCTCGTGCAGGTAGGCCAGCCGGTGGGCGTCGACGACCTTGCGCTTGTCGACGTCGGACAGCTCGGCCCACGGCCGCCCCGAGGGGTTGGTGCCCGGCGCGGGCTCGCGGGTGCCGGCGTCCAGCTCGGCGACCAGCTCCTCGACCGGGCGGGCGCGACCGGCCTGCTCGTCGAACCAGGCGCCGAAGATCTTCAGGAAGATCCACTGGGTCCACCGGTAGTAGCCCGGGTCGATCGTGGCGAAGGTGCGGCGCTCGTCGTGGTCGACGCCCAGCCGGCGCAGCTGCGCCCGGATCGCCGCGATGTTGGCCTCGGTGGTGATCCGCGGGTGCTGCCCGGTCTGCACGGCGTACTGCTCGGCGGGCAGGCCGAAGGCGTCGTAGCCCATCGGGTGCAGCACGTTGTCGCCGTCCATGCGGCGGAACCGGCTGGTGACGTCGGTGCCCAGGTAGCCCAGGGGGTGGCCGACGTGCAGGCCCGCACCCGAGGGGTACGGGAACATGTCCATGATGAAGGTCTTGGGCCGGCCCTCGACCCGCTCGAAGCCCTCGGACAGGCGGCCCACCGGGTTGGGTGTGTGGAACGTCCCCTCCCGCTCCCACCGGTCCTGCCACTCCAGCTCGATCCGCTGGGCGAGGGCCGGGGTGTAGCGGTGCGGGGGGACGCCCTCCTCGGCCGGCTCGGTCGTGGGCTGGCTGGCCGTCTGGCTCATCGCGGTGCTCCCGGGGTCATCCGTCGGCGGACATGAAAAGACCCCTCACACAGGAGGGGTCGCCGTGCTGACTGGTTGCTCAGGTCAGCACGGCCGGAGAAGCAGGCGTCCGCCGGTCACGGCCGCGAGTCTACCGCCCGGGGCCTCACCCGGACGGGTCGGTCGGGCGCTCCGGGCTGCACCCGGACGGCGGACGAGCCGTTGTCGTCCTCGTGCGGCGCGCTCAGGTGTCCCTCCGGCGTGCGGGGACCGGTCCCCGCGGCCCCCTCGTGGTGGTCGCGGCGCTCGCCGCCGCCCTCTTCGCCACCGGCGTCGGCCCACGCCCGCCCGGACACGCCTGGGACGTCCTCTACGACGTCGTCCTCTACCACCTGTCCTGGCTGGCGGCCGGCGCCGCCTGCTGGCTGACCGCCCGGCGGGCTCCCCGCGAGGCGCTCGCCTGGCGGGCGCTGGCCACCTCGCTCGTCGTCGGCGCGGCCGGGAACGTCGCGCGCATCCTCGAGACCGGCCAGGCGGGCACCACGCCGTCCCCGGTGGCCGACACCTGCGTCGCCGTCGCCTACGGCAGCCTCTACGTCGCGCTGTTCGTGCTCATCCGCGCCCGCGTCGCGCGGTTCCTGCCCAGCATGTGGCTCGACGGCGTCGTCGCCGCGCTCGGCACCACGGCGGTCGGCACCGGGTTCCTGCTCGGGCCCTACCTCACCGACAGCAGCCACGTCTCGGTCGCCCAGCTCGCCTGGCCCGGTGCCGACGTGCTGCTGCTGTCGCTGCTGGTCGGCGTCAGCGCCATCCTCGGCGTGCACCTGGACCGCACCCTGCTGTGCATCGCCGGGGCCATCGCGCTGTTCTGCGTCGCCGACGCCGCCCTGTTCGTGCTGAGCGCCGAGGGCCGCTACGCCGACGGCGGGCCGCTGGAGCTGGTGTGGCAGGCCGGCGTGCTGCTGGCCGCCGTCGCCGCGTGGCGCACCACCGGCGACCCGCGGCGCGCCGCCGGGCAGGAGGGCGTGCGGATCACCTGGCGGCTGGTCGCGCTGCCGCTGGCCGGCACGCTCGCCGCCCTCGCCGTGCTCGCCGCCGGCTACGGCGACGACCTGCCCGACAGCGCCGGGTGGCTGGCGGTGGGCTGCGTGCTCGCCGCGCTGGCCCGCACCGCGGTCACCTTCCGCGAGGTGCGGACGTTCGCGGTGGTCCGGCAGGAGGCGCGCACCGACGAGCTCACCGGCCTGCCCAACCGGCGCGCGCTGCTCGAGCGCGCCCGCACCGTCGTCGCCGGGGCGACGACCACCTCCCCCGCCGCGCTGCTGCTGCTGGACCTCGACGGGTTCAAGGAGGTCAACGACAGCCTCGGGCACGGCGCCGGCGACCAGCTGCTGTGCCAGGTCGGCCCGCGGGTGACCCCCGCGCTGCGGCCGGGCGAGGTGCTCGCGCGGCTCGGCGGCGACGAGTTCGCCGTCCTGCTGCCCGCCGTCGACCTGGACACCGCCGCCGAGCGCGCCGGCGTCGTGCACGACCTGCTGCGGCAGCCGTTCGAGGTCGACGGCATCCGGCTGCACGTCGGCGTGAGCATCGGCGTCTCGACCGCGCCGGTCCCCGCCGACGACGTCCAGGAGCTGCTGCGCTGCGCCGACGTGGCGATGTACGCGGCCAAGACCGAGCGCGCCGGCGTGCACGTCTACGTCCCCGACCCGACCAGCGGGTCGGGCGAGCGGCTGCGCACGATGGAGGAGCTGCGCACCGCGCTGGCCGAGGACCAGCTCGACGTCCACCTGCAGCCGCAGGTCGCCATGGACGACGGCCGCACCGTCGGCGTCGAGGCGCTGCTGCGGTGGCACCACCCCGGGCGTGGGCTGCTCGGCCCCGCGCAGGTGCTGCCCGCCGCCGAGCAGGCCGGCCTGCTGCGCCCGCTGACCGACACCGTGCTCGAGCGCTCCCTGGACGCGGTCGCCCGCTGGTGGGACGAGCACCGGGTGCCGGTGTCGGTGAACCTGTCCGCGGCCAACGTCGCCGACCTCGACCTGCCCGGCAAGGTCGCCGCGGAGCTGGCCCGGCGCGGGCTGCCCCCGGCGGCGCTGACCCTGGAGCTGGTCGAGGACACCCTCATGGCCGATCCCGAGCGCGGCCGCACCGTGCTCGGCGAACTGCGCCGCCTGGGCGTGCGCACCTCCATCGACGACTACGGCACCGGCTACAGCTCGCTGGCCTACCTGCGCCGGCTGCCCGCCGACGAGCTCAAGCTCGACCGCAGCCTCACCGCCGACGTCGACCGCGACGAGCGGGCCGCCGCGATCGTGCGGCACACCGTCGCGCTCGCCCACGACCTGGGCCTGAGCCTGGTCGCCGAGGGCGTCGAGGACCTCACCACCGCCGCCCGGCTCGCGGCGCTGGGCTGCGACGTCGCCCAGGGCTACGCCGTCGCCCGGCCCATGCCGGTCCCCGACCTGCTGCGCTGGCTGGCCGCCCACCGCGCCGCCACCGCCCGTGTCCGGGACTGAGACGGTGCCGAGCCGGTCCGCCGCCGGCCGGCCGGCGCCGTGGCGGGGTGGCGCCGTGGTCGCCGCGCGGGGGCAGCGGACCGGCACCCGCCGCCCGGTGGTCTGGCTGACGGCGGCCCTCGTCGCCGTCTACCTCACCGGCGTGGACCGGGCCCGCAGCGGTCCGGCGGAGACGCTGCTGTACGACGTCGTCCTCTACAACGCCGTCCCGGTCCTGGCCGGCCTCCTCTGCTGGCGCACCGGCGGCCGGTCGCCCGCCGAGCGGCGCACCTGGCAGGCGGTGGCCGTGGCGTGGGGCCTGATCGTGGTCGGCAACCTCACCTACGTCCTGGTCGTGGTCCCGCAGGCGCAGCCGCCATTCCCCTCGGTGGCCGACGCGTGGTGGCTGGCCGCCTACCCGCCGCTGTTCGCCGTCCCCCTGTTCCTCGTCCGCAGCCGGGCGCCGCGGGCGTCGGCGGTGAGCTGGCTCGACGGGCTGATCGGCGCGCTCGCGGTCGCCGCGGTCACCGCGACCTGGGTGCTGGGGCCCACGCTGTCCTCCCCGGCGCACGACCCGCTGGCGGTCGCCGCCAACCTCGCCTACCCGGTGGCCGACCTGCTGCTGCTCGCGCTCGTCGGCGCGGTGTTCGCGGTCCTGGGCGCCCGCGTCGACCGGACCGTCCTCCTGCTCTGCGCCGTCCTGACCGGGAAACTGGTCGCCGACGTGCTCATCGCCGCGGCCCAGGCCGGGGGCACCTACGTCCCCGGCGGCTGGGGCGACCTGGCCTGCGTGCTCAACGCGGCGCTCACGGTGGTCGCGGTCGTCACGGCCCCCCGGCCCGCCGCCCCCGAGCCGGTCGCGCAGGTCCGCACGGGCTGGCGCTGGGTGGGCATCCCGGTCGGCTGCAACGTCGCGGCGCTGCTCGTCCTGAGCGTCGAGTGGAGCCGGCCCGGCGCCGGGCTCGGGGAGCTGTGCGCCCTGGGCTGCCTGGCCGCGTCGCTCGCCCGCACGGCGCTGACCCTGCGGGAGCTGCGGGCGCTGACCGAGGTCCGCCGGCAGGCGCACACCGACGAGCTGACCGGCCTGGCCAACCGGCGGGCGCTGGCCGAGCGCGCCGCCGCGCACCTGGCCCCCGGCCGGCCCGCGGGCGTGCTCCTGCTCGACCTGGACGGGTTCAAGGCGGTCAACGACGGCCTCGGCCACGCCGCCGGCGACGACCTGCTGCGGACCGTCGGGGCGCGGCTGCGCGGGGCCCTCCGCCCGTCCGACGTCCTGGCCCGGCTCGGCGGGGACGAGTTCGCCGTCCTGCTGCCGGGCGCCGACGCCGTCCTGGCGCGGGAGTGCGCCGCCCGGCTGCACGGCGTCCTCGTCGAGCCGGTGGCGGTCGCCGGGCGGGTCGTCCGGGTCGGCGCCAGCATCGGCCTGGCGACCGCCCCCGGCGACGGGCGGACGATCGAGAGCCTGCTCGCGGCCGCCGACGCCGGGATGTACGCCGCCAAGGCCGGGGGTGGCGGGGTCGCCGCCGACCCCGCCACCCCCCTGCCGCTGCCGCGGGACCCCGAGGGCGCAGCCGCGGCCGACGTCGTCCTCGTGCCCCTGGTCGACCCGTCGGGACGCCCGGCCGCCCGGGAGGCGCGGACGCCCGACGGACGCCCGGCCGACCTGACCGCCCTCACGCGCGCCCTGCCCCTCCTCGGCCTCGTGGACGCCGCTCCCCCGGTCTGGACGACGCTGTCGCCCGCCGACGTCGCGGGCACGCGCACCGCCGACTCCCTGGCCGCGGCGCTGCTGCGGGCGGGGGTCCCGCCGGAGTCGGTGGTCTGCGTGCTGCCGCGCGACCTGCCCGGCCCGCTGCTCCCCGCGGCGGCCGACCTCCTGGCGGGGCTGCGCGCCCGCGGCCTGGGGACGGCGGTCGACGGCACCGTCCTGCAGGTCCTCGGCCACGCCGGCGACGGCGCACTGCCCGCCGACGTCGTGCGGCTCGACCTCACCGGCGGCGCCGTGCCCGCCGCGGCGGTGACGCACGCCGTCGCGCTGGTGACCGCGCTCGGCGGCCGCGTCGTCGCCGTGACCGACGACGCCGACCCTCCTGACGTGCCGGGCTGCACCGTGCTGCGGACCGCCGGCGCGGACCGTGCCGCCCCGGGGACGCGCGCGTCCTGACCGGCCCGGCGGCGGGTCGGCCCGGGGATGTGCCTTCCCGCCGGAGCGGGCAGGATGGCCGGAGTCGATCAACCCGGAGGTGCATCCCGTGTCCCGCACACAGTCCCGCGGCCAGGTCACACAGTCCCGCGGCCAGGTCATCGGGGCCGAGCTCCAGGAGGGGCTCAGTCACCTCGGCGCCGCCGTCACGGAGGCCGGCCGGGCCGCCGCGGAGCAACTGGCCCCCCGCGTGGACGCCGCGCGCGAGGCGGCCGCGGCCGTGGTCGCCGCCGCCGTCCCGGTGGCCGCGCTCGCCGTCGCCGCGGCCCGCGAGGCCCTGGCCCCGCGGGTGGACGCCGCCCGCGGCGCCGCGAGCCCGGTCCTCGACGCCGCCCGCGAGCGCGTCGACGCCGCCGTCGTGGCGCTCACCCCGCGCGTCGTGGCCGCCCGGGAGGCCGCCAACCCCGTCCTCGACGCCGCCCGTCAGCGCGTCGACGCGGCCGTCGACGCGCTGACCCCGCGCGTGGCCGCCGCCCGCGAGTCCGCCGGCCCGGCGGTCACCTCGGCGCTGACCGCCGCCGGTGCCGCCGCCGCCAAGGCCGCCGCGGACCTCGCGCCCCGGGTGGAGGCCGCCTCGGCCGCCACCCGCAAGGCGCTGGCCACCGAGGTCGCCCCCCGGGTGGCCGCCGCGAGGGACACCGTCGTCCCGGCCCTGGGCAGCGCCCGCGACAGCCTGGTCGCCGGCGTCGGCACCGCGCTCGGCGAGCTCGAGCACCGCCGGGCCGAGCTCGTCGGCGGCGCCGCGCAGACCGGCCGCAAGGCGACGAAGGCCGGCCGGAAGGCCACGCGGAAGACCGCGAAGAAGGCTGCGCAGGCGAGGCGGAAGGTGGGTACGGGATCCGAGCCGCGCCGCTGGCCGTGGGTGCTCCTCGCGCTGGCGGTCGGCGCGGCGGCGTTCTCGTTCCTGCGCCGCAAGACCGAGGACCCGTGGACGCCGGCCCCCGCCGGCGACGGGCCCGTGCCCAGCTACCGAGAGGACCCCGTGCCCAGCTCCCCGAGCAACGACGACTCCGGCAAGACCGTCTCCGACGCGATGTTCGTCGCCGGCGACTCGGCGCCCCCCGAGTCCGACATGGGCATCCGCGATGCCCAGAACGTGGCCGGCGACGACGACGCCGGCGCCACCGACCCGACCCGGACCGCTCCCGAGCCGTTCACCAGCGGCGGCGGGGCGGACGAGGGCCCGACCGCCGGGCCCGCCGCCGGCCAGGCCTGACGGCCCGCCGTCAGCACGCCGATCGCCCCCGCTGCCCTCGAGGCGGCGGGGGCGATCGCCGTCCGGGAGTACGGTGGGGATCATGAGCGAGACGGTGACGACCAGTACCTCCGAGCCGTCCCGGATCGGTCCCTCGGGCCGCAAGCTGCTGCGCCTGGAGGTGCGCAACAGCCAGGTCCCGATCGAGCGCAAGCCGGAGTGGATCAAGACCCGGCTGAAGACCGGCCCGGAGTACACCGAACTCAAGTCGCTGGTCCGCCGCGAGGGCCTGCACACCGTCTGCGAAGAGGCCGGCTGCCCCAACATCTACGAGTGCTGGGAGGACCGGGAGGCCACCTTCCTCATCGGCGGCGACCAGTGCACCCGGCGCTGCGACTTCTGCCAGATCGACACCGGCAAGCCCGCCGAGTTCGACGCCGACGAGCCCCGCCGCGTCGCCGAGAGCGTCGCGACGATGCAGCTCCGGTACGCCACCGTCACCGGCGTCGCCCGCGACGACCTGCCCGACGGCGGCGCGTGGCTCTACGCCGAGACCGTCCGCCAGATCCACGCCGCCGTCCCCGGCTGTGGCGTCGAGCTGCTCATCCCCGACTTCAACGCCGACCCCGGCCAGCTGGCCGAGGTGTTCTCCTCCCGGCCCGAGGTGCTGGCGCACAACGTCGAGACCGTGCCGCGGATCTTCAAGCGCATCCGCCCCGGCTTCCGCTTCGAGCGGTCCCTCGCGGTGATCACCGCCGCCCGCGAGGCCGGGCTGGTCACCAAGTCCAACCTCATCCTCGGCATGGGTGAGGAGCCCGACGAGGTGGTCGAGACCATGCGCGCGCTGCACGAGGCCGGCTGCGACCTGCTGACGATCACCCAGTACCTGCGGCCCTCGCCGCGGCACCACCCCGTGGTCCGCTGGGTCAAGCCCGACGAGTTCGTCGGCTTCCAGCAGGAGGCGGAGAGGATCGGCTTCCCGGGCGTGCTCGCCGGGCCGCTGGTGCGCAGCTCCTACCGGGCCGGGCGGCTCTACCAGCAGGCCGTCGAGGCCCGCGGTCTCACCACTCGGGGCTGACCGCCCCGCGGGCTCCCCGGGACCGCTGCGCGACGCCCCTATCCTGGGGACATGGCACGCAGCAAGCCCACAGACTCCCCCGCTCCCGCCGGCAACGCCGGCCGGGGCCCCGCCGCGGGGCGCGGCCGGTCCACGGGCGGTGCCACCGCGGCGGGGAAGGCGGGCAAGCCCGCGAAGACCGGCAAGGACGGCGAGCCGAAGGTCGGCCGGCTGAAGAAGGTCGGCAACCAGGTCCGCATGATCAAGCAGGCCTACTCGCTGACGCGGAAGAACGACCCGAAGCTGCCGTGGTACATGCTCATCGCCTTCGTGGCGGTGGCCGGTGTGGTCGAGCTGCTGGCCATCCTGTTCGGGGCGCCGTTCCTCTTCCTGCCGATCGCGGTCGTCCTCGGCGTGCTGGCGGCGATGATCGTCTTCGGCCGCCGCGCGCAGGGCTCGGCCTACCGCCAGGTGGAGGGCCAGCCCGGCGCCGCCGCGTGGGTGCTGGAGGGCATGCGCGGTGACTGGCGGGTGTCCGCCGGGGTCGCCGGCACCGCCCAGCTGGACGCGGTGCACCGGGTGCTCGGCCGCCCGGGCGTCATCCTGGTCGGCGAGGGCTCGCCGGTCCGCGTCCGCGGCCTGCTGGCGCAGGAGAAGAAGCGCATCGCCCGCGTCGTCGGCGACACCCCCATCTACGACGTCACCGTCGGCGAGGAGGAGGGGCAGGTCCCCCTCCGCAAGCTCAGCGCCCACGTGATGAAGCTGCCCCGCAACCTGTCCGCCGGTGAGGTCAACACCCTCGGCCGGCGGCTGGCCGCGCTCGGCGGCGCGCGCCCGCCGGTCCCCGGCGGCCCGCTGCCCGGCGGCCGGCAGATGACCGTCAGCCAGCGGCAGGTCCGCCGCCGCTGAGGGAGGACCTCCCCGCGCCCCACCGCTCGCACGCTCGCGGCGGGCCCCTGCGGGGAGGCCGTCACAGCCGGCCGAAGGGCTCCGCGTAGCGGAAGGTGCCGCGCTGCTCCGGACCGGCCAGCCGGCGGGCCTGGAAGTGCCCGCCCCAGGCGGGGTCCGGCGGCTCGACGCCCAGGTCCGAGGCGCGCACGAAGCCGGCCCGCGCGTAGAAGGCCGGGTCGCCGAGCAGCGCCACCAGGCGCTCCCCCGCCGCCTCGGCGACGGCGACCAGCGCGTGCACCAGCACCGTCCCGACGCCCCTCCCCTGCCGGTCCGGCCGCACGCCGAGCGGGCCCAACCCCAGCGCCGGGGCGTCGAGGGGGTCGATCCACCCGCGGGTGGCGACCACGTGCCCGACGACGTCGTCCCCGTCGGCGGCGACCAGCGACAGGTGCGACAGGAAGCCCGCGTCCGCGCGGAGCTCCCGCACCAGCCGGGCCTCGACGTCGGTGGGGAACGCCGCCCGGTGCACCGCGTCGACGGCGGCGGCGTCGGCCGGCCGCTCGCGGCGGACGATCACCTGTCGAGGACGACGGCGGTGTCGGTGACGCGGTCGTGCAGGCCGCGGCCGTCGGCGTCGACCACCAGCGCCGGCACCAGCAGCATGAGCAGCCCGGTGCGGACGACGGCCCGCCAGGGCGCCAGCCGCGACGCGGGGTGCGGGTGCGCCAGCCGCAGACCCAGCAGCCGCATCCCCGGCGTCTGCCCGACCGCCACGAGGAACACGACGTAGACCACCGCGAACGACAGCAGGCTCCAGTTGCCCGGCAGGTCCGGGGCGGTGAACAGGCCCGCGACGACGGCGGAGAGGAAGGCGTCGACCAGGAACGCCAGCACCCGGGTGCCGAACGGCGCCAGCGACCCGGGCCCGCCCTCCGGCAGGCCCAGCGACGCACCCCGCCGGCGCTCCTGAGAGGGTGGCTGTGCGTCCCTGACCATGCCCACCAGCGTAGGACCCGCCCGCCGCACGCCCGGCCGCTCGCGCGCGACGGCGTCCGGTGCGACACGCCGGAGCCGTTGTTACCGCCCCGAAACAGACGGGACACCCCGGGGCAACTCCCCGGTCATAGCTTGCGAGTCGGCTGTCCGCCCCACACCGGAGGATCGATGTTCACCAGTCCCGACGAGGTCGCCGCCTACATCCGCGACAACGACGTCGAGTACGTCGACGTGCGCTTCTGCGACCTGCCCGGCGTCATGCAGCACTTCACCATCCCGGCGTCGACGTTCGGTGAGGACACCTTCTCCGACGGCCTCGGCTTCGACGGGTCGTCGATCCGCGGGTTCCAGGCGATCAACGAGTCGGACATGCTGCTGCTGCCCGACGCCAACAGCGCCTTCCTCGACCCGTTCCGGAAGCACAAGACGCTGAACGTCAACTTCTTCATCCACGACCCGATCACGCGCGAGGCCTACAGCCGCGACCCGCGCAACGTGGCGAAGAAGGCCGAGGCGTACCTCGCCAGCAGCGGGATCGCCGACACCGCCTACTTCGGCCCCGAGGCGGAGTTCTACATCTTCGACTCGATCCGGCACTCGACCGGCATCAACGAGGGCTACTACCACATCGACTCGGTCGAGGGCTCCTGGAACTCGGGCGCCCTGACCGGCGAGAACGGCGGCCCCAACCTGGGCTACAAGACCCGCGCCAAGGGCGGCTACTTCCCGGTCGAGCCCTTCGACCACTACAGCGACCTGCGCGCCACGATGATGTCCAACCTCACCGGCGTGGGCCTCGAGCTCGAGCGCGGTCACCACGAGGTCGGCACCGGTGGTCAGGCCGAGATCAACTACAAGTTCGACACCCTGCTGCGCGCCGCCGACAGCCTGATGCTGTTCAAGTACGTCATCAAGAACACCGCCTGGGCGCACGGCAAGACCGTCACCTTCATGCCCAAGCCGCTGTTCGGCGACAACGGCTCGGGCATGCACTGCCACCAGAGCCTCTGGAAGGACGGCGAGCCGCTCTTCCACGCCGAGACCGGCTACGCGGGCCTGTCCGACACCGCCCGCCACTACATCGGCGGCCTGCTGGCCCACGCCCCGTCGCTGCTGGCCTTCACCAACCCGACGGTGAACAGCTACCACCGCCTGGTGCCGGGCTACGAGGCGCCGATCAACCTCGTCTACTCGGCCCGCAACCGCTCGGCCTGCTGCCGCATCCCGATCTCGGGCGACAACCCGAAGGCCAAGCGCATCGAGTTCCGCGTGCCCGACCCGTCGGCCAACCCCTACCTCGCCTTCTCGGCGATGCTCATGGCCGGCCTCGACGGCATCAAGAACAAGATCGAGCCGCCGGCGCCGGTGGACAAGGACCTCTACGAGCTGCCGCCCGAGGAGGCCCTGGGCATCGAGAAGGTCCCGGCGTCGCTGGACGCCGTCCTCGACCGGCTCGAGGTCGACCACGAGTACCTGATCGACGGCGGCGTCTTCACGCCCGACCTGATCGAGACGTGGATCGAGTACAAGCGGGAGAACGAGATCGACCCGATCCGCCTCCGCCCGCACCCGCACGAGTTCGCCATGTACTACGACATCTGATCCGTCCCGGCACACGACAGGGGCCGGTGACCTGGACGAACAGGTCACCGGCCCTTCTCGTGCTCGACATGGCTCCCGGTGCAGGTCACCACCCGGCCGGGCTGGCAGTGCACACCGCGCGGGCTCGACGGCGCCGCCGGGGAGGACGTCTCCCGCAGCGGCCCGGCTCGCACGCCTCGTACCGACCAGGGAAGGGGTCGTGCCGGACCGCAGGAGTCACCGGCGCCGGCCCGTGCGGAGGACCGGCGGACCCCGTCAGACCGCTCCGACAGTCAGGACCCGGGGTCGGAACTCCTCCGCGGCGGGCCCCAGCCCGAACAGGTGGCGCACCGCCTGGACGCAGCGGCCGGCGGCAGCGCCGTCCCCGTAGGGGTTGACCGCACGAGCCATCGCCGCGTGGGCGGCAGGGTCGGTGAGCAGCTCCTCCGTGGCGGGGACGAGGACACCGGGATCGGTGCCCACGAGCCGGACCGTGCCCGCCTCCACAGCCTCCGGCCGCTCTGTGTTGTCCCGCAGGACGAGCACCGGCTTGCCGAGGCTGGGCGCCTCCTCCTGGACGCCCCCGCTGTCGGTGAGGACGAGCGTGGCGCGGGCCATGAGCCGGGCGAAGTCCCCGTAGGCCAGCGGTTCGACGACGAGCACGTTCGGCAGGTGCTCGAGATGTGGCAGCAACGCCTCCCGCACCACGGGGTTGCGGTGCACCGGCAGCACGACCCGCAGCTCCGGGTGGCGCCGGGCGATGGTCGCGACCGCCCGGCCGACGCCGCGCATCGGCTCGCCCCAGGACTCGCGGCGGTGGGAGGTGACCAGCAGGACCGGCCGGTCGTCCTCGTCCAGGGCTGCCAGGGCCGGCTCGGCGTAGGAGCGGCTGCGGCCCACGACGTCGATGAGTGCGTCGATGACGGTGTTGCCGGTGACGACGATGCGCCCTGCGTCCACCCCCTCTCGAAGCAGGTTGGCGCGGCTGGCCTCCGTCGGCGCGAGGTGCAGCGTGGCCAACTGGGTGGTCAGTCGCCGGTTCATCTCCTCGGGGAAGGGGGAGGTGACGTCGCCGGTGCGCAGACCCGCCTCCAGGTGCACGACGGGGACCCGCTCGTAGAAGGCGGCGAGTGCTGCGGCGAGCGTCGTGGTCGTGTCCCCTTGCACCAGGACGGCATCGGGCTGCCGGTCGTGGATCAGGGGGACGAGGCCCGCCAGCGCCCGCACGGTGATCCCCTCGAGGGTCTGTCGGGGCTCGATGATGTCCAGGTCGTGCTCGGCGGTGATGTCGAACAGTTCGTTGACTTGGTCGAGCATCGACCGGTGCTGGCCGGTGAGCACCACCGAGGCGCTCAGATCCGGGTCGTCGTCGAGCCCGCGGACGACGGGCGCCATCTTCACCGCCTCCGGACGCGTGCCGTAGACGACCATCACGTGCTTCATGTCCTACCTCCGGGCGGTCGAGTGACCTAGACGGCGGTGAGTTGGATGTCCTCGAACTCGACGGCGGCGTCCTCGGTGTAGAGCCCGACGGACCCGCCCCTGTACGGCTCGCCGGGGTCCACGACCCGGGCCAGCAGCACCCCGTCGACGGTGACCTCCATCTCGGCGCCCACCTGCCGGACCGTCACCTCGTACCAGGGCCCCACCGGGAACGTCGGGGCCGTACCGGTCGCGAGGAACTGCTGCGAGCCAGCGAACGCAGGGTCGGCCTTTCCGATCTCCCACCCGTTGGGCTTCAGGGTGAGGTAGTAGAAGTGCTCGTTGTCGGTGTGGTGCCACACCAGCCAAGCGACCTCCCAGGGGTTTCCCCCAGACCGGCGCAGCTGCTCGCGCGTCCTCAGCCGCACCGAGACCTCGACGTCCTCGAACTCCTGCTCGCTCAGCGCCAACGCAGCTGCCGTGTCGCTCTCGTGGTCGACGGCTCGAGGCGCCAGCCGGTACCGCCAGCCGTCCGCGCGCTGTACGCCGCTGGCGGTGCCGTAGCCGTCGAAGGCCAGCCGCCACCCGCCGCACCGGTCCGACTGATGCCAGGGGTCGCAGACGACGGGATCGGTGGCACCTGCATCGGGGGGGACGTCGCCGTTGCCGCACGCGGGGAGAAGGGCACACACGAGCAGGCTGCCGATCAGTGCTCGGGCAAGCCCTCTGCGGCCGGTGCCCACCGCGTCAGGCCCCCCGGCCGGTGGAGGCGGGCCGGGCACCGGTGCCCTCTTTGCCGGGGAAGGAGACGACGACGCCGTCCGACCCGGCCCGGGCGTAGCCGGGCTTGCCGCGGTCGGGCAGGCGCTCGGTCTTGAACCACGAGCGGCGGCCCCGCAGCACCCGGAGGACCGCCCACCAGCCCGCAGCCATCCACAACAGGCCGAAGAGCACGAACACGTGCCCGTAGAGGACGACACGCCACCGACGGATCCGATCGCCTCGACGCCGGTACACGTGGGCGAAGAGGACGCCGGGCAGGAAGGTCAGCACGTACCAGGACAGGAGCACCGGCCATTGGAGCAGTTGCGCCCGTGCCAGCGGCGAGGCCGCGAGGCCCACGACCGAGGCGACGAGCGACAGGACCATCAGCGAGCTGACCAGGATGAGGACCGGCATCAGGATGGTGTGCAGGATCTCGGCGGCCACCCGCCCGGACGAGTGCCGCAGCACCTGCGGGACCAGGCGCCAGGCCTGCAGGTTGCCCTGGAACCAGCGGGACCGCTGCCGGACCAGCCGGCGCAGGCTCGTCAGTCCCTGCTGGTGGACGGCGACGATCGGGCAGTGCATCGTCCACCAGCCGGCCAGCTGCAGGCGCACGCCCAGGTCGAGGTCCTCGGTGAGGACGTCGGACCACGGCGCACGACCCAGGCTCGTCAGCGCGGACAGCCGGGTGAACTGGCCGTTGCCGCCCAGCCCGGCGATACCGAGCCGGTTGTGGGCCACCTGGAAGATCGACGTGTAGGTGACGAACTCCATGTCCTGCAGGCGGGTGAGCACCCCCGCGCGCCGGTTGTCGATGCGGACGGCGACCTGCACTCCGCCCACCCTGGGATCGGCGAAGTAGGGGACGACGGCCTCCAGGGCGTGCTGGTCGAGACGGCCGTCGGCGTCGAGGAGGCCGACGACGACCTGGTCCGGAGCGCGGTTCACCAGGTCCGTCGTCAGCAGGTGGTCCACCGCGGCGTTGAGGGCTGCCCCCTTCCCCTGTCGGGCGTTCGGCGGCGTACGCCGCAGGACGTGCACGCGGCGGTCCGGGTACGACCGGGCGATCTCGGCGGTGGCGTCCGTCGAGCCGTCGTCGATGACGAGGACGAGGAAGTCCTGCAGCGGCAGGGAGGTCAGACGCTGGAGGGTGCCGGCCAGCACCTCCTCCTCGTCCAGGCACGGGACCAGGAACACGAAGAAGGGGGCGTCGAACCCTGATCGCTGGAGTCGCAGGGGCACGACCCCGCTCTCCAGGTACATCCCCAGGGCGTAGGTGAGGCTGCAGATCACCGCTGCCGATGCCGCCAGGAGGAGGAGACCGGTCATCGTCACCGGCTCCCCACCCCGGAACCGCGCGCACGCCTCCGGGCCCGCGGGAACGGGAGATGCCGGGGCCGGGGGTGGAGGTACCGGCTGGCCACGACGAGGCAGACGAGCACGAGCAGGTAGCAGAGGAAGGCAGCGCCGGCGGTCGCAAGGGCCCAGCGCGCGAGCCAGAACGCCCAGTCACCCATCGGTCCTCCCCCACGCGGCGGGACCGTCGGCGGACCTGTGACGGGTGGGCGCAGGGGCGGACGTCACAGCTCTCCCGGGGGGACGAACTCGTAGCCGAGCTCCTGGAACCGGTCGATGATCCACTCCAGCCGCTCGGTGCCCAGGTAGGGGTGGTAGAAGAAGCTCGCGACGCCGTCCCGGACGACGAGGTTGGATCGTGCACCGTCCACGATGGCCTGCATCGACCCAGGCCCGCCGACGGGGACCGGAGGTCCCTCGACGAAGCCGAGGTTCTCCGGGATGACCGTGCTCCCGTAGCCGTCGCGTACGACGTAGGGCGCGTACTGAGCGAAGAGGAAGTCGTTCATCGGACCTGCCCGCCACCCGCCTGACAGGTAATAGGGACGGTCGTAGCGTGCGTCGAAGAGCCGTCCGGCCGCTTCGTACGAGGCCGATGATGCGGCGTAATGGGGGAACTCGAACACCCGCGGCCTCGGCAGACCGGTGCCGGTGACCTCGGCGATGGCCGACTCGAGGCGATCGGTGGCCCACGCGGGTGAGTCCCCCGGGACCGGCCCCTGGTAGACCAGCGCGCCGTCTGGCGTGCGGTCGACCCGGAAGAACTCGAAGTCCGCGCCGCTCCCGCCGGTGTCCGGGTTCCGCTGGGCGCCGAACTGGTGGGTGTACCCGTGGAGCACCATCGTGCCGCCGCGCTGGATCATGTAGGCGACCGCCTCGACCACGTCCGGCCGCTCGGACAGCCTCACCGTACGACGTGGCTCGGCTTCCAGCCCATCCACGGCCACTGGGTAGAGGGCGAAGCTGAAGGGCACGCCGGCGCGGTCCAGTGCGTCGGCCTGGCGGCGGAGCTCTCCGGGATCGGACAGGGGGTTGACGTCCTCCAGACGCACGAGGGCGCGGTGCCGGGTAGTGGTGTCCGGCCGGAGCAGGTCGAAGAAGAGGTCACAGACGACGAGGTAGCGGTCCCCGCTCTCCCCGGCGGGGTCCAGGGCGACCTCGGCGACGTAGATGAGAGCACCCGACCGCACCGCCCAGGGGGTCCTGCTCCCGTCTTCGTGGACCGTCTCGGCCAGGACCTGCACCCGCGCGGGATCGGTCACGGTGACACCGGCGGGAGCACCGGCGTCGGCGGGGCGGGAGAGCTCGGCGCCCTTGTAGGCGACGCGCGGCGCCGGGTGCGGATCAGCGGGCAGCCACGTCATCCCCAGGGCCTGGCGCAGGTCGGCCGACGCGGCCGGTAGCTCGTCGAGGTTGGCGCCCAGCCAGAGCACCGGGGTACCGCCGTTCCGCACGTCGGCGACGAAGGAGGGCGGGAGCACCTGGTCGGCGTTGGTACCGAGGTAGACCACCCCGCGGTAGGTGCCCATCTCACCCGGCGCGTAGGTCGAGATGCCGTGCACGTGCGGTGTGCCGAAGTGGGAGGCGAGCGCGGCCGCGAGCGTGCCGTACAGCTGGGACAGCGGCAGGAACTCACCCGTGTCGTCGTAGAGGACGAGCGAGGACGCCGTTCCCGACGGCGCGAGCGGGGCCCGCACGGCACTCGACGGGAACTCCAGCCCGGAGAGGTCCGCGCGATGCGGCCCGGCCGGTGCGACCGGGACGGCCGTGGACAGGCCCACCAGGACGGCGGACGAGAAGAACGCTGCGCACACGACGAGTGCGAGGAACCACCGGACGAGGATCCTGGGTCGCGGCGTCCCGTCGTCCGTGTCGACCATGCGACGACCACTCCCCGTTCGCGTCCTCGGCCGTCACCACAGGGTCCCGACCCCGGAACGCCTCCACCACGTCCTGATGAGTGTGGCGGTTGGGACAGTGCAGAAATAGAAGCAGTCGACGTGCATTGCGTACAGGGGTACCAGCCATTCTCCTTCTGCACACGGAGTAATCGATCAATGGCACCGCGCAGGAAGACAGGAGATGTCCTGCGAGTGGTGACTGATCGCGACTGCTCTTCGACGCCCTGTCGCTCCACGGGACGTCTCGGACACCGCACGCGCGATCGCGTCCTGCCGAGCGAGTCGGAGACCAATGCATGTGACCAAGCGGCTACATTGCGTGGCGACCGTCCGCTCGACCCTCGCCCGAACCTCCCGGCCCCGGCACCGGAGCCCTGCCGTCCGTGGCCCGTCGTACACCGGGGTCCTCGCCGTCACATCGGAGCTCCTGCATGCGTGTGTCCCGAGCGACCGGTGCAGCCGTCGCCGCCTCCCTGCTCCTCGCACCGGCCCTCTCCAGCTGTGCCGGCGCCGTCGATCCCGTGCGGGACGTCGCCAGGGGCGGCACCGCCACACTGGAGACCGTGGACCGGTGGGCCGAGGACCCGGTGGACGGCGCGAGCGCCGCGCAGGACGACGTCCTCCTCGCCGAACCGTTCACCGGGATCGCGACCGACGATCCCTGGGTGGACGGCAGCCGGCACGGCGCCTGGCAGTCGGTGTACGACGGCTACGGAACCGTCCTGCTCCGTGGCGGTCAGCCGGTGGCGCTCTCGCAGCGCCCGATGGCCGCGACGTCGGAGGAGGAGACCCATGCGGCGCTCGCCGTCACGGTCCAGGAGTACTCGGCCGTCGACGTGACCGTTCGGCAGCGGACCGTCGAGCAGCTCCGCGTTCCGGACCCGAACACGTGGGAGGTGCCGTGGTTGTTGTGGGGTCACTCCGACGACGAGCACTTCTACTACCTCGTCCTCAAGCCCAACGGGTGGGAGCTCGGCAAAGCAGACCCCGCATACCCGGGCGCCCAGCGCTTCCTCGCCACCGGCTCCAGCCCCACGTTCGGTGTCGGGGACTGGCACACCGCCCGGGTCCGACACACCGGCGACACGATCGAGGTGTGGGGTGACGGTCAGTTTTTGACCAGGTTCGTCGACCGCGAGCGGCCCTATCGAGGTGGGCACGTCGGCCTCTACACGGAGGACGCCCACGTGGAGCACGTGGACCTGGTGATCCGCCGGGCGGACTGACGTCGCTGCGCCGTCCGCCCTGAACGCCCCGCCTGCTCGGGCGGGTCCCGCCCCGCTCCTGACAGGCGGCTCTCCTCAGAGCTGCCCTTGCGTGATCGGCTCTCAGCCGGCACCGCGGCCGCCTGATGCGGTTCCTCCGGAACGTGGCTCGCGTCGGCATCGTCACCGGCACGACCGTCGAGGCGACCGAGGGCTGGGGTCTGCACGCCCGACCTGATCGCGTACGAGCGAGAACGGGATCGACCCCATCCGCCTCCGCCCGCACCCGCACGCGTTAGCGATGTACTACGACAAAGATCCACCCGACACACTCCAGGAGCCGGTGACCAGCACGAGCGGTCACCCGCCCCTCTGGTGTCCTCGCCCTGCGCTCAGCGCAGGTGATCACCGCAGTCGCGAGAAGCGTCGCACCGCCTCACTCCTCAGCCAGAGACGGTCACGGGCGGCCACCTCCGGGTCACCCCGGGCTGCGGAGCAGACGGCGGGCCCGGACCGCCGCGAGCGCCCCGACGCCCGAGGTCACCCCGACCAGCAGGAGCTGCACACCGAGGAGGTGGCGGGGCAGCCCCGGTCTCCCGAGCTGACCGTCGAAGAAGCCGGAGAGGCTGCTGAGCAGGCACACGGCGGCGAGCAGTCCGGCCGCCGCGGCCCCCCGCCGGCCGGGCCGGCGGACCGCCGCGGCGGCGAGTGCGGCCTGCGCGACCATCACCGGAGCGGGCGCGGCGGCGACGGCCCGTCCGCTCCAGGCCTCGGCCGGGGTGTTCCAGCCGGACGCCACGGCGAGGCCGCCGCCGACGCCGTCGAGCAGGAGCATGCCGGCGGTGGCCAGCCCGAGCCTCCGGCCGCTCCTGTCGGTGGGTCCCGGCGGCTCGACGACCCGCCGGCTCGTGGTGCGGCCGACCATCACGGCGGGACCTCCTGCTCGGCCGATCGACGACCGCAGGGTAGGCGGGACCTCGCGCGGTGGGTACCGGTGTGGTCGCCGCACCCGATGCCGACCCCGGTCACCCGGGACGACCCGGGCCGGCCCTCGGCCTCCCCGTCCCGCCGGCTCGCGCACCGCAGCACGCGTGGTCAGAGTCCAAAGTCGGTTCCGCGCGCCACGCCCCGCTGGCAGGGTGGGCACGCGGCAATCCCTGACGTGCAGCAGGTCGTCCACGGGGGAGAGACGGGGCCTCCCATGACCGCCGACACCCGGCCGGACCTCCGCCCCAGCTACCTGGAGCACCGTGCGATGCGCACGGACGCGGAGCGGCTGCGGACGCTCGTCGCCTCGGCCCGCCCGGCCGACGCGGACCGGCTGTCCGCGCTGGCCGCCTGGTACGCGAGGTACGAGGGCGCCATCCACGACCACCACACCGCCGAGGAGGCGGTCGTCTATCCCGCGCTGCTGGAGCGGGACCCGACCTTCGCCGATGCGGACGGCGAACTGGAGGGAGAACACCGGGTGCTGGCCGATCGCCTGGCGGTCATGGGCCAGAGCCTCCAGGCACTGCCCGCCGCAGCCGGGGGCGGCAGCTGGGAACGGGACCTGGAGGAGGCGGTCCGTGCCGCGGAGGCGCTGCAGGAGATCCTCGGTGTGCACCTCCCCCACGAGGAGGACGTCGCCTTCTCCCGGTACCAGCGGGAGTTCACGGCCGAGGAGTTCACGGCCCTGGGCGAGGCCGCGTGGAAGGTCGTCGGCGCGCGCGCCGTCGTGTTCGCCGGGCCGTGGGTGCTCGACCACGCGACCCCGGCCGAGCGCGCGGAACTGCTGGCCGCTCAGCCGCTGCTGCTCCGGGTCCTGTACCGGCTCGCGCTCCGCCCGCGCTACGAGCGCCTGGCCCGCCCGGTGCGCACCCCTGCTCCCCCGGCGTCCGCACACCCGGAGGCCTGACGTGCCCACCGTGCCGTGGCGTCGCCGCCTCTCCCCGGTCCCGGGTGACGAGTACCTGGTGCTGGCCAGCCGGCTGCCGCTCCGGTCGTTCGCCCAGGTCCCGCGGTTCCTGGGGCTGACCGTCGCGGTCGTCCGTCAGCTCGAGCGCACCGAGGGACTCGTCGGTTACAGCCTGCGGGCCCAGCCGCTCGCCAGGACGTTCTGGACCCTGTCCGCGTGGACCGACGACGCGGCGCTCGGCCGCTTCGCGCGGGAGATGCCGCACGCGGCGGTCATGGCGACGCTGCGCCCGCACATGAGGCCCACGCGGTTCGAGTCGTGGACGGTCCGCGGCGACGAGCTCCCCGTGGCGTGGGACGACGCGGTCGAGCGCCTGCTGCGACCGGCCGGCTCCTCACCGCCGCCGTCCCCGGTCCCCTAGGGAACGGTCACCCGGAGAACGGACCGGGAGGTCCAGCGATGGTGCTCCTCGTCGTGCTGGTCGGGACCTACGCCCTCGCCCGGCTGCTCCCCTCGCGCCTGCACCGCCGCCGCCCGCCGCCGGACGCTGCGCGGGTGGCGATGGCCACCGCGATGGCCTTCTCGGGGGTCACCCACGTCGTGAAGCCCGAGCCCTTCGTGCAGCACCTGCCGGAGTTCGTGCCCGCGCGGGAGCGGGTGATCCTCTGGACCGGGCTGCTCGAGGTGCTGTTCGGCGTGGGCCTGGCGGCACCCCACCGCCGGCGCCAGGAGGTGGCTCTCGCCCTCGCGGCGTACCTGGTCGCCGTGTTCCCCGCCAACGTCTACGTCGCCGCGGCGGGCGTCCGGATCGAGGGCCTCCCCGGCGCCTCGCACCCGTGGCTGCGACTGCCCCTCCAGTTCGTCTACATCGGCTGGACCTTCTGGGCCGTCCCCGGTGCGTGGCAGCTCGCCCGCAGCCGGGCTGCGCAGCTGCGGGACGCGACGGCGCCACCCCTCCGCGACCGGGAGACGGTCCTGGCCGGGGCGACGTCGTGACCGCGGGCACGGACCCCGGCCCGGCGTCGTCGCCCCGGGACCGCGGGCGGGAGCCCTCCTGCTGCTGACGGGGACCGCGTCCCGTCGCGGGGCGGCCCCCCGGGAGCCCCACCGGGACCGAGGTCCCCACCAGGGGGTTCGCAGACGGCGTCGCGCGGGGCAGAATCCCGGGGAGCGGCTCAGACGGGGGGCGGGCACCCGACCGACGGGAGACGCCGTGCACGCGTCCGACGCGCCGCACCATCCTGACGACGCAGCGCACCGCGCCGACGGCGCGGAGCTGCGGCGGTACCGGGCGCTGGTCGAGTACGCCCCGGACGCCGTCGTGATCCTCGACCTCGACGCGGGCCGGTTCGTCACGGTCAACCGGGCCGCCGAGGAGCTGTTCGGCATGAGCCGGGCGGAGCTGCTGCAGGTGGGGCCGGTCGAGGTCAGCCCGCCGGAGCAGCCCGACGGGCGGTCCTCGCGGGAGGCGGCGGCGGCGCAGCTCGACCGGGCGCTGGCCGGCGAGCGGCCCCGCTTCGACTGGACCCACCGCCGCGCCGACGGCACCGACGTCCCGTGCGAGGTCACCCTGCTGCGGCTGCCCGACCCCGACCGGCGGCTGGTCCGCGGCAGCGTCCTGGACGTCACCGAGCGGCGCGCCACCGAGACCGCCCTGGCCGCGCAGGCCGCCCGCCGGATCGCGGAGCAGATCGCCCGGCGGGCCGCGGAGGCGAGCGTGGCCCGGCTGCAGGCGACCGTCGCCGGCCTCAACGCGGTCGTGTGGGAGCGCGACCCGGCCACGCTGCGGCTGACCTTCGTCAACGAGCGGGCCGAGGAGCTGCTCGGCTACCCGGCCTCGCGGTGGCTGGCCGACGAGGGGCTGTGGTCGCGGATCCTGCACCCCGACGACCACGACGCGGTGCTGGACCGGGTGCGCCGCGAGGTCGACGCGGGCGCGGTGGACTTCACGCTGACCTACCGGGTGTGCACCGCCGACGGCCGGTGGGTGTGGCTGCAGCACCTCGGCCACGTCGCCCGGGACGAGGACGGCACCGCCCGCACGCTGCACGCGGTCCTGTTCGACGTCACCGAGGCCCGGCGCCGGGAGCGGGCCGCGGGGCTGCTGGCGGCCGCCGGCCAGGCGCTGGCCGCCCCGGGGGCGGTGGAGGACCGGCTGGCCGCGGTGGCCGCCCTCGCCGTCGAGGAGCTGGCCGACCGGGCCCTGGTCTGGCTGCGCGGCGACGACGACCGCCACAGCGTCGTCGCCGCCGCCCCCGCCGACGCGGCGCGGGGACTCACGGGCGTGCCGCTGCTCGTCGTGCCCGAGGAGCTGCGCCCGTCCGTGGAGGCCGGGCAGCCGTTCGTCGTCGGCACGGTGACCGAGGCGCTGCGGGACGAGGCCACCGGGCGCTCGCCGCTCCGGCTGCCCGCCGACCCGCTGCCGGTCGGCCCCCGCCTGGTGGTGCCGCTGGTGACCGGCGGGGAGCGGGTCGGGCTGCTGTCCCTGGCCGTCGCGGACCCCGGCCGCCGCTTCGACGACGCGGACCGGGCGCTCGCCGGCGACCTCGGCCGGCTGGTCGCGACGACGGTGGCCGCCGAGCGGCTGGCCGAGCGGCAGCGCCAGCTGCACGACCTCGCCGTGGCCCTGGCCGCCGCCGGCACCGCCGCGGAGGCCGGTGCCGAGCTCACCGCGCGCCTGCACGAGTCGCTGGGCGCGGCGGTGGTCGCGGTGTGCGCCCTCGGCGAGGACGGCCTGCTGCACACCGTCGACGTCCACGGCGACTCCCCCGGGTGGACCGCCGGGTTCAGCACCATCCGGCTGTCCGCGCCGGCCCCGCTGGCCGAGGCCGCCCGCACCCGCCGCCCGGTGTGGCTGCCCGACCGCGAGGCCCTGGTGTCCGGCTACCCGGAGATGGCGCCGTTCCTGCGGCCGGAGACCCAGGCGACGGCGTCGCTGCCGCTGCTGGCCGGTCCCCGCCTGGTCGGCGCGGTTGCGGTGGTCTTCGACCGGCCGCGGGCCTTCGACGCCGCCGAGCGCGCGTTCCTGCTCACCGTCGCCGGACAGGTCGCCGGGGCGCTGGAGCGGGCCGCGCTGGCCGACGTGCGCCGGGAGGTGGCCGACACCCTCCAGCGCAGCCTGCTGCCCGCCCGCCTGCCCACCTCCGACCGGCTGGGCGTGACCGCCCGCTACCTCCCCGCGGTGACGGGCACGTCCGCCGGCGGCGACTGGCACGAGGTGGTGCCCGTGCCCGGCGGCCGGACGGCGCTGGTCGTCGGCGACGTGGTCGGCCACGGTGCCTCGGCGGCGGCGGTGATGGGCCGGCTGTCCAGCGCGCTGTCCGGCGTGCTGCTCACCGGGGAGGGGCCGGCGCGGGCGCTGGAGCTCCTCGACGGCTTCGCCGGGCGGATCGACGGCGCCGCGCTGGCCACCGTCGCCTGCCTGGTCCTCGACCCAGCCACCGGCCGGCTGACCGCCAGCACCGCCGGCCACCCCCCGCCGCTGCTGGTCGCCCCCGACGGGTCGGCCGTGCTGCTCGACGGCGGGCACGGCCCGGCGCTCGGCGTGGCCGGCACCGGCCGGCGCCCGGAGACGGTCAGCGTCCTGCCCGCCGGCGCCACCCTCCTGCTCTACACCGACGGGCTGGTCGAGCGGCGCGGCAGCCTGCTCGACGAGGGCCTCGCGCGGCTGGCGGCGGCGGCCGGGGCCCGGGCGACGGCGCCGTTGCCGGCGCTGGTCGACGGCGTCCTCACCGACCTGCTCGGCGGCGGCCACGGCGCCGACGACGACGTCGCCGTGCTCGCCGCCCGGGTGCACCCCGCCTCCCTGCGCCTCGAGCTGCCCGCCGAACCCCTGCAGCTGGCGCGGCTGCGGCGGGAGGTGTCCCGGTGGGCGCGCGAGGCCGCCCTGTCCCCCGACACCACCGAGGACCTGCAGCTGGCGGTCGGGGAGGCCGCGGCCAACGCCGTCGAGCACGCCTACCGCGACGCGACCGAGCCGGGCCGCGTGCTGGTCGAGCTCGTCGCCGACCCCGACGGCGGGGTGGCGGCCACCGTCACCGACGGCGGCACCTGGCAGCCGGCGGCCGCCGACCGGGGCTTCCGCGGCCGCGGGCTGGACATGATCGCGGCGCTCGCCGGCGGTGTCGACGTCCTCCCCGGCCCGGGCGGCACCGCTCTGCGGTTCCGGCTGGCGGCACCGGGCCCGGTGCCGCCGCCGGCCCCGGGGTCCGCCGCGGTGGCGGGCGCCCCCGTGGTCCTGCGGGCCGGGGACGAGCCGTACGGCCGCCGGCTGGAGCTGGCCGGCGACCTGGACCTCGCCGGCGTCACGGAGGTCCGGGCGGCGCTGCTCGCCGAGGTCGCCGACGACCGGCCGCTCCTGCTGGACCTCACCCGGCTGGGCTTCGTGGCGAGCGTCGGCGCCGGCCTGCTGCTCGAGGCCGTCCGGACGGCGGGCGGCCACCTCGAGGTCGTGCTGCCGCCCGGCGGGTCGGCCCGGCGGCTGCTCGACCTCACCGGGCTCACCGGCGTCCTGGCCGGCGGGGACGGGAGCGCCGCCTCCTGACGTCGCCGACGCGCCGGCTCACCCGGCCGCGACCGCCGGTGCGGGGAACACCAGGTCCAGCACGCGCTCCGTGGCGTGGCCGTCCTCGCGCGAGCAGAACCGCTCCCTGAACCGGTCGTAGCGCGCGCGGTGGCGCTCGGCCAGCGCGTCGAGGTCGCCGAGCGCGTCGAGCACCTCGTCGACGGTGCCCAGCAGCGGGCCGGGGGCGAGTTCCTCGAGGTCGAGGTAGAAGTGCCGCAGGTCGCCGCGGTAGTGGTCGAGGTCGTAGGTGTAGTAGAGGATCGGCTTGCCCGTGACGGCGAAGTCGAACTGCAGGGACGCGTAGTCGGTGACCAGCACGTCCGCCGCCAGCAGCAGGTCCCGGATGTCGGGGTGGTCGGACACGTCGACCACGTGCGGCACGTCGACGCCGTCCAGCGCGTCCGTGACCTGGTAGTGCAGCCGCACCAGCAGGACGTGGTCGGACCCGAACCGGTCGGCGAAGCGCCGCAGGTCCAGGCGCAGGCGGTGGGAGGGGCCCTCCTCGTCGGCCAGCTCGTCGTCGCGCCACGTCGGGGCGTACAGCACGACGGTGCGGTCGGCGGGGACGCCGAGTTCGGCGCGGACCAGCTCGCGGGCCCGCGCGGGGTCCGGCCGGGAGAGCACGTCGTTGCGCGGGTAGCCGGTCTCGTGCACCGGCCCGTGGTAGCCGAAGACCCGCGGCAGCAGCGTGCTGCCGTCGGGGTTCTGCGCCAGCAGCAGGTCCCACCGGGCGATGTCCCGGTCGATCACCGCGGGGACCTCCGGGTCGAAGGTGACGTCGCGGTGCACCGCCTTCAGCGGCGTGCCGTGCCAGGTCTGCAGGTAGGTCGCTCCCGGCCGCTTGTCCCAGTCCACGGACAGGTGGGTGTTCGACACGACCAGGTCCGCCGACTCCAGCGCCGCGACCGCCTCGTCCCCCTCGACCGGGACGGTCGCGGCGTCCGCCGGGAACTCGTCGGCGTGCGCCTCGGCGCGCATCCAGACGTGCTCGACGTCGTCGCCGCGGGCGAGCAGCGCCTCGTGCAGCGCGCGGGGGTTGTCGGAGTACCGGCCGTCGAAGCTGCGGTAGACGATCTTCACGTGTGTCCTCGGGTCGTCGGGGCGTGCGGTGCCGATCCGGCCCCGGTCGGGGACCGAGGGGGTCAGCGGCTGCGGGTCTCGGGGAAGAGCAGGTCGAGGACGCGGGCGGCGACCGGTCGCGGGAGGTGGTCGGCGAGGTCCGGCCGCGGGGTGGCGCCCACGAGGACGTACCCCGGTGCTCCGGCGTCGGGGACGCGGAGGTCCAGGCCCGCGACGGGCAGCCCGAGGGCCCGGCTCGCGCGGACGGCGGCCGCGGCGACCTCCGGGTGCAGCCGGTCGGTGACGTCCTCGACGGTGCCGCCGTCGTCGGCGCCCGGCCGGACGGGGATGCGCTCGCCGGCCGGCGGGACGTCGTCCATCGCCCAGCCGGCCTCGGCGACGGCGGCGGCCGTCCCCTCGTCGAGCGGGATGCGGGACCGCCCGCCGGTGGCCCGCTCCCGGCGCCGGCCGGCCCGGCGGACCAGCGCCGCGACGTCGGAGACCCCGTCGCCGACGACCGTGGCGGGCCGGCGCACCCCCGCGGCGACGACCGCGGAGTCGACGACGACGACCCGCAGCTCCTCCCCCGCCGGCACGGCGTCGGCAGCCACGCGGACCCCGGCGCGGGCGGCGACCCGGCGGGTCACCCGCGGGTCCGCGCAGCGGCTCAGGGCCACGGCCGAGGTGAGCTCGGGCATCGACCCGCAGGTGAGCGCGCTGCGGGCGCCGAGGGTGTGGCGCAGCTCGCCCTGGTCGGCGTCGGTGACCTCGACCCGCACCCCGCGGCGCAGCGCCTCGTCGGCGAGCAGCCGCGCGCAGGGCGCGAGCCGGTCGAGCCCGGCCGGGGTGGGGACGAACAGCGGCGCGTTGACCGCGTTGCGGCGCTTGACCACCAGCGCGGGCACCCGGCGGAAACCCAGCTTGCGGTAGAGGGCGATGGCGGGCGTGTTGTCGTGCAGCACCGAGAGGTCGAGGTAGGCGCGGCCCCGGGCGAGGTAGCGCTCGGCGAGCACCCGGACCAGCGCCTCCCCGGTGCCCGGCGGGGCCTCCTCCGGGTCCGCGGCCAGGCACCACAGGCTGCTGCCGCCCTCGGGGTCCCCGAACGCCCGGACGTGGTCGACCCCGGTGACCGTGCCGACGACCCGCCCGGTGCGCCGGTCCTCCGCCACGAGGTAGCGCACCGTGCGGGTGGAGTGGTCGTGCCAGACGGTGGCCGGGTCCCCGGGGACCATGCCGGCCAGCCGGACGATGCGCTCCATCTCGGCGACGTCGTCCGGGCAGGTCACCGTGCGCACGAAGACGTGCGGGACCAGCTCACGGCGCGGCCGGTACCGGTACAGGTCCAGCCGGAGGGTCAGCGAGGGGTCGAGGAACAGCTCGCCGGGCGCCAGCCCGAGCAGGACCTGCGGGTCGCGGGGGTAGACGCAGATGTCGCGGCGGCCGTCGGCCTCGTCCCGGAGGGTGTCGGCCAGCCGCTGCGTGTCGGCGAACGTCTGGCCGAACAGCAGCCGTCCCCAGCCGAGGTCGAGGGTGGCGTCGGCGTCCATGCCGCGCAGCTGGTGCTCCGACGGCGGCTGCCACGGGATGCCGGTGATCGTCGGGACGGCCGTCAACGGCCGCCGCCGCGACGTACTGGTGCTCACGATGGGTCGCCACCCGGGGTCGTGCCCGGCTCGTCAGGCGGCGTGCTGCACCCGGCCGTGCCGCCCCACCATGCCCCTCCTGTCGCGGACGAAACCGACCCGGAACGACCGGGTCCCGGTCAGCGCCCGACCGGGACCAGCCGCGCCGGGCCGGCCGGTGCCTGCGCCGTCGCCGCGCGCAGGAGCTCGTAGGTGCCCTGGGCGGCGGCCGCCCACCGCCCAGCCACCGGCTCGCCCCGCAGCCAGGTCGCGGCCGCGACCAGCAGCTGCCAGCCGGCCGCCGCCTCCAGGTTGAGGTGGACCGGCAGCGGCAGCACGCGCAGCAGCCCGGCGGGGTGGTCCGTGAGCAGCGTGTCGGCCAGCCCCGCCGCGCCGGAGGCGGCCAGCAGCAGGCGGGTCCGCGGCCCCCACGGCCGGGTCCACGGCACGGTGAGCAGTGCCAGCGTGCTCACCACGTCGAGGACGGCGTGCACCGTCGGCGGCAGCGGCCGGACCGGGGCCAGCGGGTCACCGGGCCGTGACCGGGGCAGCACGACGTCGTCGTCGATGGGCTCGCGGCGGTCCAGCTCGCCGGAGAGGAAGACGTCCACCAGCCGGGCGGTCACGTCCGGCGCCGACCAGTGGGCGTTGTGCGCGGCGCCCTCGATCACGACCAGCCGGCCGTCGGGCAGCAGCCGGGTGACCTCCTCGGCCCACTCCTGGCCCAGCGTCCGGTCGTGCCGGCCGCGCACCACCAGGGTCGGCGCGGCGACGTCGGGCAGCCGCTGCTCGATCGGGTCGTCGGCGCTGCGGACGAGCTGCTGCACCATCCGGGCCACGCCGGTGGACAGGTACTCGACCTGCATCACCGGCTGCAGCGTGGGGACCTCGAAGACCTGGTTGCGCAGCACCTGCGGGTACTGCCGCCAGGGCCGGCGGTAGCGGGGGTCCGGCGTCGAGCCGGACAGCACCAGCCGCTCCACCCGCTCGGGGTGGCGGGCGGCGAGCTCGACACCGACCTGCGCGCCGATCGAGTTGCCGAAGAAGCTCGCCCGGCGGATCCCGCAGGCGTCGAGCCAGGCCAGCAGGTGGCCGGTCTGCGTGGCGACGTCGGGGCCGCCGGGCCAGCGCAGGTGCGGGTCCCGCGGCGAGCGGCCGAACCCGGGGAGGTCGGGCGCGAGGACGTCGTGCCCGAGGGCGGCCAGACGCCGTCCCAGCGGGACCAGGTACCGGCTGGACAGACCCAGCCCGTGCAGCAGCACGACCGGCACCCGCTCGCCGCCCGCACCGGAGCGCCAGGTGCGGGAGTGGACCCGGGCGCCGACCGCGGGCACGGCGGTCCGCACGTGGCGCGGAGGCGGGCCGGCGGGGCGGAGGGAGGTCAGGACGGGCACGGGTCCTCCGGAGGGAGGTGGGACGCCCCTCGGCTCGGGGCGCCGACCCCGTACCCGGACGCAGGGGACGAACCACACCGGGCCGTTCCGGATTGGGACGGCGAGCCGGTGGGCATGGGTCCGGGGCCGGTGCGGGTGAGCAGCCACTCCTCGCCGTCCCTCCTCCCGAGAGCCCGTGATGACGCCTGCCCGGACCCGGGCGACGGCACCCGCCGTCCCCCTGTCGGACCGCACCCTCCGCGACCTCCCGCCCGACGTCTCCGTCCCGGACTACGACCGCGCCGCGCTGCGCCCCGGGATCGTGCACGTCGGCGTCGGGGGCTTCCACCGCGCCCACCAGGCCGTCTACCTCGACGAGCTGGCCCGCCTGGGCGAGACCGGCTGGGGCGTGGTCGGCGTCGGCCTGCACAGCCGCGAGATCGGCGAGGTCCTCGCCGGCCAGGACCGGCTGTGGACCGTGGTCGAGCGCTCCGTCGACGGGGACCGCGCCACCGTCGTCGGCGCGCTGACCCGGTACCTCTACGGCCCGGACGACCCGGAGGCGGTGCTCGCGGCGCTGACCGACGGCGGCACCCGGGTGGTCACGCTGACGATCACCGGGACCGGCTACCGCGTCGACGCGCACACCGGGGAGTTCGACGCCGACGACCCGCACGTCGCCCACGACCTCGAGGACCCCGGCACACCCGAGACCGTCTTCGGCTACCTGGTCGAGGCGCTGCGCCGGCGGCGGGAGGCGGGGACGGCGCCGTTCACGGTGCTGTCCTGCGACAACATGCAGTCCAACGGTGCGGCGGCCCGCTCCGCGGTGGTGTCCTTCGCCCGGCTGCGCGACGAGGACCTGGCCGACTGGATCGACGCGAACGTCGCCTTCCCCAGCAGCATGGTCGACCGGATCACCCCGAGCACGACCCCCGAGGACCGGGACGCCGTCGCGCGGGAGACCGGCGTCGACGACCGGTGGCCGGTGGTCACCGAGCCGTTCCGCCAGTGGGTGGTCGAGGACGCGTTCTGCAACGGGCGGCCGCCGCTGGAGCGGGTCGGCGTCCGGTTCGTCGACGACGTGTCCCCCTACGAGACGGTCAAGACCCGGCTGCTCAACGCCGGGCACTGCGCCATCGCCTACCTCGGCTACCTCGCCGGCCACCGGACCACCGCCGACGTCATGGCCGACCCGGTCTTCCGCGGCTTCCTCACCCGGCTGATGGCCGAGGAGATCGCCCCCGGGCTGCCCGAGGTCCCCGGCGTCGACCTGGACGGGTACCAGGCCACGCTGCTCGACCGGCTGGCCAACCCCCGGATGGCCGACCAGCTGGCCCGGCTGGGCCGCCGGGGCTCGTCCAAGATCCCCAACTACCTGCTGCCGTCGGTGCGGGCCGCGATGGAGGACGGCCGGCCGCACCGGCTGCTGTGCCTGGCCGTGGCCGGCTGGCTGCGCTTCCTCCGCGGCTCCGACTACGCCGGCGAGGAGGTGCCGATCCAGGGCCCGCGGCCCGACCTGGTGCCGGTCGCCCGGGAGGCGGGCGGCGACGCGAGGCCGCTGCTGTCGGAGCGGGCGGTCTTCGACCACGTCGGCCAGGACCCGCGCTTCGCCGGGTGCGTGCAGCGGGCCCTGACCGCGCTGGACCGGCAGGGACCGCGCGAGGTCATCGAGGAGTTCCTCGCCGACGGCGGTGGCGCGTGACGGCCGGGCGCCACCTCGCCCTCGACGCGGCCGCGGTCACCACGCTGCTCTGCGACGCCGACGGCACGCTGTTCCCCTCCGAGGAGCCGGCGTACGCCGCGTCGGCCGACGTCACCAACCGGTTCCTCGCCGGGCTGGGGGCCGGGCGCACCTACGCCCCCGACGAGCTGCAGCGCACGACCAACGGCAAGAACTTCCGCGCGGCCGCCGCGGAGCTGGCCACCGCCCACGGGCGCGAGCTCACCCGCGCGGACCTCGAGGAGTGGGTGACCGAGGAGAGGGACGTCGTCACCGCCCACCTGCGCACCGTCCTGCGCCCCGACCCCGCGGTCCGCGGGCCGCTCGAGCGCCTGGCCCGCCGGTTCGCGCTCGCGGCGGTCACCTCGAGCGCGTCGTCGCGGCTGGCCGCCTGCCTGGAGGTGACCGGCCTCGCCCCGCTGTTCGCCGGTGACCGCCGGTTCAGCGCGGAGGACTCGCTGGCCGAGCCCACCAGCAAGCCCGACCCGGCGGTCTACCTGTACGCCGGCGCCACGCTCGGCACCGGCCCCGCGGAGGCGGTCGCCGTCGAGGACTCGGTGAACGGGGCCCGGTCGGCGGTGGCGGCCGGGTACCCGACCGTCGGCATCCTGCAGTTCGTCCCGGACGCCGACCGGCCGGCCCGCGGCGAGGCGCTGCGGGAGGCCGGCGTCGCCGCGGTCGCGGACTCGTGGGCCGACGTGGAGCGGCTGCTGGGCTGACCTCAGCGGCGCCCGGCCGCCGCGGCCGCCAGCGCCCCGAGGTCGTTGGCCGCCAGGTGCAGCAGCGCCGGCGCCAGCAGGCTGCCGCTGCGCTCGCGCAGCCGGTCGACCAGCACGCCGGCGCCCGCCGTGCCGAGGCAGGCGGCGGCGACCGCGCCGACCCGGCGCGGCCGGTCCGCGGCCGGCGGGTCGAGCGCGAGCGTGCGCACGGTCGGGGTCACGTGCCACAGGCCGAACAGCGCCGCCGCCGCGGTCCGCGCCTGCCGCGCGGGCAGCACCCGCCGCAGCACCGGGGGCAGGACGCCGCGGAAGGCGACCTCCTCCCACAGCACGGTGCCGACCGGGATGCGCACCAGCACCCGGACGGCCAGCGCCCGCGCGCCGAGCCCGGTCACGCGGGCGTCGGCGAGCAGGGGCCGCAGGGCCGGGACGGCGAGGGCGGTGGCGTACCCGGCGCCGACGACGGCGGCCCAGGCCCCGCCCGCCCGCGCCCCCGCCCCCAGCCGCCGCGGGTCCAGGCCGAGCTCGGCCCAGCTGATCCCCCCGGAGCGGGCCGCCGCGAGCAGCGTCGCCGCGGCCGCGGCGTTCACCGGCGCGTACGCCCGCTCGGGCAGCCGCGGCACCAGCAGGTCGTTCCAGGCCGCGAGCAGCACGGCCAGGCCGGCGGCCCGGCGGGCGTCGGAGCGGCGGACGTCGGAGCGGCGGCCGGCCACGTGCTCCCCCGGCCGGGTCAGCGGGAGCGCGACCAGGTGAGGACGGCGGGGCCGCCGGGGAAGGTCCGCACGTCGTCCAGGACGAACCCGGTGGGGGCGAACCCGGTGTCGAACAGCGGCCGGCCGGCACCGGCCACCACCGGGTACTGCTTGAGCACCAGCCGGTCGATCTCGGGGAGCAGCTCACCGGCGAGCTGCCCGCCGCCGGCGAGGTAGACGTCGAGGCCGGGCGCCTCCTTGAGGGCGCGCACGGCGGCCAGCGGGTCCTCCCGGACGACGGTGACCTCCGGGGCCGGGGGTTCCAGCGACCGGGAGACGACGACCTGCCGCAGGTGGGCGTAGGGGCTGACGATGCCCGCGGCGAGGCCGGGGTCGTAGGTGCGCCGGCCCATGACGACCGTGTCGAACCGGCGCCGGAGCGCGGCGTCGACCCCCAGCGCCCGGCGCACGTGCGTGGGCAGCGCGTCGGCGTACTCGGTCGCCATCCACTCGGTGAACGGCTCGGTGAGCGGGTAGAAGTCCACCTCGTCGTCGGGGCCGGCGATGAAGCCGTCGATCGACACCCCGACGTAGTAGACGAGGTCGCGCACGTCCCACCTCCACCGTCGTCGCCGACGTCACGCTCCCGTGGTGTGGCACCGGTGCGCAAGCGGCGACGGGCCGGGGACCCCGAGGGGTCCCCGGCCCGTCGCCGGGTGGAGCGGAGGATCAGGCGACCGCGGGCTGCCGCAGGTCGGTGTCGACGCCGCCGGTCTCCGCGACGACCGGGGCGGACGCCCGGCCGGTGCGGAACCGCTCGAGGTCGAGGATGCCCTCGCGCCGGGCGACGATCGTCGGGACCAGCGCCTGGCCGGCGACGTTCACCGCGGTGCGGCCCATGTCGAGGATCGGGTCGATCGCCAGCAGCAGGCCGACGCCGGCCAGCGGCAGGCCCAGGGTGGACAGCGTCAGGGTCAGCATCACCACCGCGCCGGTGACGCCGGCCGTGGCGGCCGAGCCGACCACCGACACCAGCGCGATGAGCAGGTAGTCGGTGAGCGACAGGTCCACGCCGAAGAACTGCGCCACGAAGATCGCCGCCAGCGCCGGGTAGATCGCGGCGCAGCCGTCCATCTTCGTCGTCGCGCCCAGCGGGACGGCGAAGGAGGCGTAGGACCGCGGCACGCCCAGGTTCTGCTCGGTGACCCGCTCGGTCACCGGCAGGGTGCCGATCGAGGACCGGGAGACGAAGGCGAGCTGGATGGCCGGCCAGGCGCCGGCGAACCACCGCAGCGGCGAGAGGCCGTGCAGGCGCAGGAGCACCGGGTAGACGACGAACAGCACCAGCGCGAGGCCCGCGTAGACCGAGCCCGCGAAGACGCCGAGGGAGCCGAGCGAGTCCCACCCGTAGGTGGCCACGGCGTTGCCGATGAGGCCGACGGTGCCGACCGGGGCCAGCAGGATGACCCACCACAGCAGCTTCTGGACGACGGCGAGGGCGGAGCGGACCAGGCCGAGGAACGGCTCGGCCGGCTCGCCGACCTTGAGGATCGCGACGCCGATCGCGACCGACAGCACGATCAGCTGCAGGACGTTGAACGACAGGCCGACGGAGCCGTCGTCGCCCGCCGAGGCCTGCAGGCCGAGGACGTTGCCCGGCACCAGGCCGGTGAGGAAGTCCCACCAGGAGCCGGTGGTCTCGGGCGCGGCCTGGGCGGCGGCGTCGACGCTGCTGTTGCGGCCGGGCTGGGTGAGCAGGCCCAGGCCGATGCCGATGGTGACGGCGACCAGCGCGGTGATCGCGAACCACAGCAGGGTCTGGCCGGCCAGCCGGGCGGCGTTGGAGACCTGGCGGAGGTTGGCGATGCTGACGATGACCGCGGTGACGACGAGCGGCGGGACCAGGACCTTGAGCAGCGTGACGAAGGTCTGGCCGACGGTCTGGAGGGTGCTGGTGAGCCAGTTCGGCGTCCCGTCGGCGACGGGGCCGAGGTCGCGGGCCACGAGGCCGAGCGCGACGCCCACCACGAGGGCGAGGAGGACCTGCGCCGCGAACGGGACGCGGCGGAGACGTGCGAGCACTGAGGTGCCTTTCGGGGGTTCTTCGGGAGGGGACGGCGGCGCGGGCGGCGTCAACAGCCGGCGGTCGTCACCCGGCCGAAGTCGAGCTCACGGCGGCGCGTGAGTCCCCAGACGTTCTGCACGCCAGGGAGCAATGCGGATGCGGCACCGCGGCATCCCGGATGTGCGCGGACTCACCCGCCGGCGTGGACCTCGGCCCCCCGGAACCGGGCCGCTGACGCCTCAGGCGGCGTCGTCGACGGCGGGCTCGTCCTCCAGCGCCACCATGACCTCGTTGGTCTGCAGGGTGACCAGCCAGGCCAGCGCGTGGTCCTCGACCGGGCGGCCGGACACGTGGGCGATGGCGTCGAGCTGGGCGGCGACGAGCCCGCGGGCGGCCTGGTAGACGTCGGCGGCGGACACCGCCATCTCCAGCTCGTCGAGCCACAGCCGCCCGTCGGGCAGCACGCGGACGTCGGGCTGGCTGCCGACGCCGAGGTCGGCGGCCGCGCTGCCGAGGACCGACATCCCGGCACGCAGCTCGGTGAGCCGGCGGGAGCGACGGCCGGACGGGGCGGGCTGCGACGGAACGGGCTGCGACTCGGACATGCGGCTGCCTCCTGTCGGACCGGCCCCGCGGTCGTGGGGCCCGTCCCCAGGGTCGGCAACCGGAGTGCGGCACCGGACCACGCCTGGGACGGGGCGGGCGGCTGGGACGCGAGGGACGAGACGTTGCAGGCCCGACCCGTGCAGCAACCCCTTCCCCGGTCCGGCGGTGGCCTGCACGATGCCCCGCCGTGACCAGCCGCCCGGGGTGCACCCGCCGTCGCCGCCGCCGCTCCGCCCGCTCCTCCCGCAACTCCTGCGACGGCTGGGACGGCTGCTCGGAGGGCTGTGACGCGATCGGCCTGTTCACCCTGCTCTGGCTGGCCCTGCCCGCGGCACTGGTCACCCCGGCACCGGCCGGGACGCCGTGGGCGGCGCGCTGGCCCGTCCGGCTCGTCGTCGCCTACCGGGAGCGGGTCAGCCCCACCCGCCCGCCGGTGTGCCCGTTCACGCCGACCTGCTCGACCTACGGGCTCGAGGCGCTGCGGCGCCACGGCGCGCTGCGCGGGCTGTGGCTGACCCTCGACCGGCTGCGCCGCTGCCGCCCCGGCGCCGGCGGCAGCGACCCGGTGCCCCGGGCCCGGGCCCGGGGCCGGGGCCGGACTCAGGCGTAGCCCCAGACCTCCTGGGCGACCTCGACGACGAGCGCCAGCTTGGCCACCTGCTCGTCGCGGGTCAGCGCGTTGCCCTCGACGGTCGAGGAGAAGCCGCACTGCGGCGAGATCGCCAGCTGTTCCAGCGGCACGTACCGCGCGGCCTCGTCGATGCGCCGCTTGAGCGCGTCCTTCGACTCCAGCTCCGGCCGCTTCGTCGTCACCAGGCCCAGGACGACCCGCTTGCCCGGCGGGACGAACCGCAGCGGCTCGAAGCCGCCGGAGCGGGCGTCGTCGTACTCGAGGAAGAAGCCGTCGACCTCCAGGCCGCCGAACAGCGCCTCGGCGACGAAGTCGTAGCCGCCCTCGGCCACCCAGGAGGAGCGGAAGTTGCCGCGGCACATGTGGGTGGTGACCGTCAGCCCCTCCGGGCGGCCGGCCAGCGCGGCGTTGATCTGCCGGATGTAGCGCTCGTGCTGGTGCTCGGCGTCGCGGCCCTGGGCGGCGAGCTCGGCGCGCTGGGCGGGGTCGTTGAGGTAGGCCAGGCTGGTGTCGTCGAGCTGCAGGTACCGGCAGCCCAGCGCGGCGACGCCGCGCACCTGCTGCGCGTACGCCGCCGACAGGGCGTCCCAGAACGCGTCCTCGTCGGGGTAGACGGCCGGGTCGATCGCGGCCGCGCCGCCGCGGTAGTGGACCATCGACGGCGAGGGGATCGTCAGCTTCGCCGTCTGCCCCTCCCCCACCTGGGACTGCAGGTAGGCGAGGTCCGCGCCGAAGACCGGCTCGCCGATCGACAGCGGGCCGTCGACGTGCAGCCCCGCAGGGGTGAAGTCGATCGTGCCGTCGGCGTTGCGGAAGTGGACGACGATGTCCTCGCCGGTCACCTTGCTGATGCCGTCGATGGCGTAGATGAAGTCCATGTGCCACGAGGCGCGGCGGAACTCGCCGTCGGTGGCGGTGCGCAGGCCGACGTCGCCCTGCAGCCGGACGACGTCGGCGATCGCCTCGTCCTCGATCCCGCGCAGCTCGGCGTCGTCGATCTCCCCGGCGGCGTGCCGGGCGCGGGCCTCGAGCAGCGACGCGGGGCGCAGCAGGCTGCCGACGTGGTCGGCGCGGAAGGGCGGGCCGGAGGTGTCGGTCATGCCGCGAGCCTGGCGCAGGACGGCCCCGGACGCGCGCCGGCGGCGGATCAGGCCCGCGGGCGTGACCAGGGCCGGACCCCGGAGTCGCCGGACACCAGCCGCTCCGCGGCGGCGTAGACCAGGAGGGCCGGTACGGCCAGCAGCGACGGCGGCAGCACCAGCGGCGCCGCCAGCGCCGTGATCGCCAGCACGCCCGGCGCGCTGAGCAGCCAGCCGCGCCGCCGCCGCGGATCGGTCAGCGCACCCCACCGCACGCCGGTCCACATGAGCCAGCGCAGCAGCACCGGCACCCCGGCCTCCCGCATCGCCCGGCGGAAGACCCCGTCGGCCTGCCGCGCGGTGACCACGCCGGTGGCGATGCCCTCCTGGCACAGCCAGTCGTGCAGCACCGCGGCCAGCGTGTACCGCCCGGACTCCGGGACCAGCCACCGCACCGGCCGCGGCACGGACGCGAGGTCCGTGCGGAAGCCCGCCGGGACGACGAAGGTGTCGCGCTTCCCGTGGTAGGTGAGCGGCTCGACGAGCGTCCAGCCGCCGGCGCCGGCGGTGCTGAGCACGCCGGCGGGCGGGTCGAAGGGCACGTCCGTACCCTCCTCCCCGCCCGCCGCGTCCGCTCGGGGGAGCGGTCGGTACCGGGGTCGTCGGTACCGCGGCCGGGCCCACCCCTCCGCGCGGGTGCCCACGGATGTGCGACATCCCATCGTGCGCGGTGCATCGAAGTCCGCGGCGCTGGGCATGGGCCGGACCATGCGCCTGCCTCACGCCCGGGGCCCCCTGTCCGCGGCCCTCCGCGACGCCCTGCTCGCCGGGTCGGTCTCCCCCACCACCGTCGACCTCGCCCGCACGACCGCCGGGGCCGCGACCGACCCCCTGCACGACGACGACCTGCAGCTGGCGCTGGCGCTGTGCTACGAGCTGCACTACCGGGGCCTCGACGACGTCGACGACGCCCTCGAGTGGGACCCCGGCCTGATCACCCTGCGCGCGCACCTCGAGCGCCGGCACCTGGCCGCCCTGTGCGAGCTCACCGGCCCGCCCTCCCCCACCGGCGAGCCGGTCGACCGGCAGCTGACCGCGCTGATCGCCGCCGACGACGGCCCGTCGCTGTCGTCGTTCATGGCCAAGCGCGGCACCGCCGAGCAGTGGCGCGAGTACCTGACCCTGCGGTCGGTCTACCACCTCAAGGAGGCCGACCCGCACACCTTCGCCGTCCCCCGGCTGTCGGGCCGGGCCAAGGCCGCGATGGTCGAGATCCAGGCCGACGAGTACGGCGGCGGCGCGCCCGAGCGCATGCACAGCGAGCTCTTCGCCGGGATGATGCGCGACCTGGGCCTGGACGCCGGGTACGGCGCCCTGTGGGACGACGCCCCCGCCGTCGCCTTCACCTCGGTCAACACCATGTCGCTGTTCGGCCTGCACCGCCGCTGGCGCGGGGCGGCGCTGGGCCACCTGACCTGCGTGGAGATGACCTCCTCCGAGCCCAGCCGCCGCTACTCCGCGGGGCTGCGCCGGCTCGGCCACGACGGGACGACGACCGTCTTCTACGACGAGCACGTCGAGGCCGACGCCGTCCACGAGCAGATCGCCTCGGTGGACATGTGCGGCTCCCTGGTGGCCGAGGACCCCTCGCTCCTGGGTGACGTGCTCTTCGGCGCGGCCTGCTCCCTCACCCTCGACGGGCTGGCCGCCCGGCACCTGCTCGGCGCCTGGGAGGCCGGGCGCTCGGCGCTGTACACCCGGACCGCGCTCGCCGCCTGAGTCGCGATCCGGTCTCGGAGCCGGGTTGCGGCTCACGATCGGCTGCAGTCCGCGGCGGCGCTGCCGAACCTCTCGGCGCAGGACCCTCCGGACCCGGGGTCCCCGACCCCGGAGGACGACCATGTGGCGGCGCACCGACCCGGACCCGTCCGGCACGCCGGAGACCAGGGCGACGCCGCGGGACGTCGAGGTCCTCGAGAGGGTGGTCGAGGCCCTCACCGAGGCGTCGACGTCGATCGGCGAGGTCGAGGACCTGGCCCGGGAGACCGCGGCCGCCACGCAGCGGGTGTCGGACCGGATCGCCGGCATCCGGACCAGCAGCGACCGGGTCACCGCCGGCACCCACGCGACCAGCGAGGTCGTCGGCCGGCCCGACGCGGTGCAGGCGCGGATCACCGACGTGCTCGAGGAGCAGGTCCGGATGGCCCGCGCGGTCGGGTCGGCCGCCTGAGCCGGGGTGCGGGCCGGGCACGGGGGCCGGCCCGCACCCCTCCGGTCCTCCCCGCCCTCAGTCGGCCCGGCCCTCCGGCCGCCGCGCCTGGCGCAGGATCGCCGCCGCCGGCCTGGGCCGGCTCGGCGCGCTCGGGGCGGAGAAGCCCGAGCGCTTGTGGCTGCCGTCGCAGAACGGCTTGATGCCGGACTTGCCGCACCGGCACAGCGCCACCGTCGTGCGGCCCGGGTCGATCTCGGCGCCGTCCTGGTCGACCAGCCGGAAGTCGCCGCGCACGATCAGCGGGCCGTCGCGGTAGGGCGTGATGGTGGCGGCGCCCTCGGCGGGCCGGTCGTCGCCGGGCAGGTCCTCGTCGGGCAGGTCGTCCGCGGGCAGGGCTGAGCTCACCCCGACAGCGTGCCCCGCCTCCGGGTGCGGCACACCCGGGCGCGGCCGTATGTCAGGTGCCGTACACACGCGTACGCTCGACCGCGTGCCGGGCTCGGTCCCCCTCGACGGTCAGGCGCCCTTCGGCGTCGTGGTGCTGGCTGCCTCCGCCGGCGGCGTCCGGGCGCTGCGCACCGTCCTCGGCGGCCTGCCGCGCGACTTCCCCGTCCCCGTGCTCGTGGTCCAGCACCGCGCGGCGGGGACGACCGACCTGCTGGTGCCGCTGCTGCGCGCCGTCACGGACCTCCCGGTCCGCGCGGCGGCCGCCGGTCCGCTCCGGGCCGGCGTGTCGGTGCTCCCGGCCGGCACCACCGGCCTCCTGGAGCCGGGCGGGGACCTGATCCCGGTCGAGCACCCCAACCTGGGCGCGGCCGACCGGCTGATGACCAGCGCCGCCCGCGCGTACGGCCGGCGGGTGCTGGCGGCCGTCCTCACCGGCCGGCTGGACGACGGCGCGGCCGGCGTCCGCGCGGTCCGCCGCGCCGGAGGCCGGGTGCTCGCCCAGGACCCGGCCGACGCCGAGGCGCCGGGGATGCCCAGCGCGGCCCTGGCCACGGGCTGCGTGGAGCACGTCCTGCCGCTGCGGCTGGTCGCCCCGGCGCTGGTCGCCTACGCCATGGCGCCGGGCGCCGCCGAGCTGCTCGCCGTACCGTTGCCGCCGTGGGCGCGGCTGGGCGCCGGCGCCCTGCCCGCCTGACCCCTGAGCCCGCGGAGAGCTCCACCCGGCACCGGGAGGTCCGCCGTGACTCCGCCCGACCACCCCCGCGAGGAGGCCCGCCACGCCCCGCGGCGGAGGGACACGGAGGACCCGCGGCGCAACCTGATCCTGCGGGCCCTGCCCGACGAGGAGTACGAGCGCCTGCGGCCGGCCCTGCGGCCGGTGACGCTGCAGGTCCGCGACCAGCTGTACCGCCGCGACGGCGACATCGACGCGGTCTACTTCCCCGTCGACGGCGTGCTGTCCGTCGTCGCGTCGGTCGACGGCGAGCCGGCCGTCGAGGTGGCCACCGTCGGCTACGAGGGCGTCTCCGGCCTGCCGGTGTTCCTGGGGGCGGCGACCAGCCCGCACGACTGCTTCTGCCAGGTGGCCGGCGACGCGCTGTGCCTCCCCACGGCCGACCTCCGCCGGTTCCTGTCCGACGACGGCGCCCTGCACGACCTGCTGCACCGCTACACACAGACGATGGTGGTCCAGCTGTCGCAGAACGTCGCCTGCAACCGGCTGCACAGCACCGAGGAGCGCTGCGCCCGCTGGCTGCTGCAGACCCGCGACCGCGTCGGCGCCAACGAGTTCCAGCTCACCCAGGACTTCCTCGGCCAGATGCTCGGCGTGCGCCGGGGCACCGTCTCGCTGGTGGCCGGGCTGCTCCAGCAGGCGGGACTGATCCGGTACTCCCGGGGGCGGATCACGGTGGTCGACCCCGAGCACCTGCACGAGGCCGCGTGCGAGTGCTACGACGTCGTGCAGGCCGAGAACCGCCGCGTCGGGCTGGTCCCCGAGCCGCCGGACGGCGCCACGACCGGTCACTCCCCCGGCGACTGACCGTAGAAGACCCGCTCGACCACGGCGCGGGCGTGCCGGGTGGTGCGCCGGTAGTCGTCGAGGAACCGGCCCGGGTCGACGTCGGGGCCGTACCCGCTGGCCCGCGCCACGCCGGCCAGCTCCAGCCCGGGCCGGGGCAGCTGGTCGCCGGGCCGGCCGCGGACGAGGAAGACGGCGTTGCGCGCCCGGCTGGCCAGCTCCCACGCGTCGCGCAGCGACCCGGCCTGCTCGACGGTCAGCAGGCCGTTCCCCGACAGCTCGGCCAGCGCCCCGACGGTTGAGGGCACCCGCAACCCGGGGACCGCCGCGGCGTGCTGCAGCTGCAGCAGCTGGACGGTCCACTCGACGTCGGCCAGGCCGCCGCGGCCGAGCTTGGTGTGGGTGGCCGGGTCGGCGCCGCGCGGCAGCCGCTCCCGCTCCACGCGCGCCTTGATCCGGCGGATCTCCGCGACCTGCTCGGGCGACAGCCCGCCCTCCGGGTAGCGCAGGGGGTCGACCAGCTCCAGGAACGCCGCGCCCAGCTCGGGGCTGCCGGCCACCGGCGCCGCGCGCAGCAGCGCCTGCACCTCCCACACCGACACCCAGCGCTCGTAGTACTCGCGGAAGGCGTCCAGGCTGCGCACCAGCGCGCCCTGCCGGCCCTCGGGGCGCAGGTCGGCGTCGACCTCGAATGCTGGGTCGGGAGCGGGCTCGCCGAGCAGCCGGCGCAGCGTGTGCGCGACCGCGTTGGCCGCCTGGGTCGCCTTCGCCTCCTCCGCTCTGCTGTCCCCCGACCCACCATCCCCGACGGCCCTGGGACGGTGGACGAACAGCACGTCGGCGTCGGAGCCGTAGCCCATCTCGCCGCCGCCGAGCCGGCCCATGCCGATGACGGCGAGCTCCATCGGCACGTCGGCCGGGTCGATCCCCGCCTCGCGCGCCCACGCGCGCACGGCGGCGTCGAGCCCGGCCTGCAGCGTGGCGACGGCGACGTCGGTGAGCGCCTGCCCGACCCGGACGACGTCGAGCAGGCCGAGCAGGTCGGCCGAGGCGATCCGCAGCAGCTCCTGCCGGCGCAGCCCGCGCAGCACGCCGATGCCGGCCTGCGGGTCGGCGGCGCGGGCGACGGCGGCGCGCCAGGCCCCGGCCAGCGACGCGGCGCTCCGCGGCTCGAGCTCGTCGTCGTCGGCGAGGAGGCGCAGCGCCTCGGGGGTGCGGGTGATCAGCGCGGCCACGTACCGGCTCGACCCCAGCAGCCGGGCCAGCCGCTCGGCCACCTGGCCCTCGTCGCGCAGCAGCCGCAGGTACCACTGGTTGCCGCCGAGGGCCTCGCTGACCTGGCGGTAGGCCAGCAGCCCGGCGTCGGGGTCGGCGCAGTCGGCGAGGGTCTGCAGCACCACCGGCAGCAGGTACTTCTGCATCGACGCCGACCGGGACACCCCGCCGGTGAGCGCGCCCATGTGCCGCAGCGCGCCCTGCGGGTCGGCGAAGCCGAGCGCGCGCAGCCAGTCGCCGGCGGCCTTGCTGCCCAGCTGCGCGGCCTCGGCCGGCACCCGGGCCACCGCCGACAGCAGCGGCCGGTAGAAGAGCTTCTCGTGCAGCCGGCGCACCTCACGGGTGTGCAGCGCCATCTCCGCGCGCAGCACGTCGACGGCGGTGCCGCGGGCGTCGGGCTTGTAGCCCAGCGAGCGGGCCAGCCAGCGCAGCTGCTGCTCGTCGGTGGGCAGCAGGTGGGTGCGCCGCAGCCGCAGCAGCTGCAGCCGGTGCTCGACGGTGCGCAGGAAGCGGTAGGAGGCGATGAGGGTGTCGGCGTCGTCGCGGCCGACGTAGCCGCCGGCCCGCAGGGCGTGCAGCGCCGGCAGCGTGCCGCCGACCCGCAGCCGGGCGTCGACCCGGCCGTGCACCAGCTGCAGCAGCTGGACGGCGAACTCGACGTCGCGCAGGCCGCCGCGGCCGAGCTTGATCTCCCGGTCGGCCTGCGCCGGCGGGATGTTGTCCTCCACCCGCCGCCGCATGGCCTGCACCTCGGCGACGAAGCCGGGGCGGTCGCCGGCCTGCCACACCATCGGGAACAGCTCCTCGACGTAGCTGCGGCCGAGGTCCGGGTCGCCGGCCACCGGGCGCATCTTCAGCAGCGCCTGGAACTCCCACGTGCTCGCCCACTGCCGGTAGTAGGCGGTGTGACCGGCCATGGTGCGGACCAGGGCGCCGGCCTTGCCCTCCGGGCGCAGCGCCGCGTCGACCTCCCACGCCGCCTCGTGGCAGATCCGCATGAGCGCCGCGGCCACCCGGGTGGCGCTCTGCAGCGCCGGCGCCTCCGGGTCGGTGGGGTCGACCGGCTCGGCGACGAACACGACGTCGACGTCGCTGACGTAGTTGAGCTCGCGGCCGCCGGTCTTGCCGAGCGCGATGACCGCCAGGCGGCAGGGCGCGGCGGTGTCGGGCTGCTCCGCGACGGCGAGCGCGAGGCCGGCGGTGAGCACCGCGGCGGCGACGTCGGCGAGCTCGGCGGCGACGTCGTCGGCCGACAGGCCCTCCCCCAGGTCGCGCCCGGCCAGGCTGAGCACCGCCCGGCGGTAGGCCAGCCGGAGCGCGGCGACCCGCTGCGGCGAGGCGTCCGGCGCGGCACTGCCGAGCCGGACGCCCCACGGCGGGTCGTCGGGGTCGGCGCCGACGGCGAGCAGCATGTCCCGCTCGAGGGCGTGGGCGGCCGGGCGCACCGGGCCGTGGTCCTCGTCGTCGAGGACCGTCCAGTCGCCGGGGTGGGCGGCGAGGTGGTCGGCGAGCCCGGCGCTGGCGCCGAGCACGGCCAGCAGCCGGCTGCGCAGCGCGGCCGAGCCGCGCAGGCGGGCGAGCAGGGCGGCGGCCGCCCCGCCCGTGTCGTCGGCGGCGTCCAGGGCCTCCACCAGCCGGGCCAGCGAGCGGACGGCGAGGTCGGGGTCGCCGGCGCGGGCCAGCGCGGAGACGACCGGGCCGGCCTCGGGGTCGGCGGGCTCGTTGCGCTCGAGGTCCCACAGCCCCAGGGCCGGGTCGGACAGCAGCAGCGCGGCCCTCTCGCCGTCCTCGAAGCCGAAGCGGGCCAGCCGCACGACCGCGCGGCGGGGCACCTCCCGGGACGTGGTCACCGGCTCAGACCGCGGCGCCGCGACCCGCGCGCACGAGGTCGGCGAAGCGGGCCGCGAACGGCGCCCACACCTCCTCGAGGTCCGGGTGCACCGCGTCGGTCAGCCGGCAGAGCGTCTCGCGGTCGTACGGGCTCGCCGCGACGCCGACGGTGTCCCGGTCGGCCCACTCGCGGACGATCTCCGGCGTCGTCTCGACGTGGAACTGCAGCCCGTAGACGCGCCGGCCCACCCGGAAGGCCTGGTTCGCGTACACGGGGCTGCTCGCCAGCAGGGTGGCGCCGGAGGGCAGCTCGCTGATCTCGTCGTGGTGGAACTGGATGACGTCGGGCGAGAGCGGGAGCGGGCCGAACACCGGGTCCCCGGCCGCGGCGTCCCGCTTGGCCACGAGCGACGCCCCGACCTCCGGACCCTCGATGCCCTCGCGCACCCGCCCGCCGCCGGCCTGCGCCAGCAGCTGCGCGCCCAGGCAGACGGCCAGCGTCGGGGCGTCGTCGGCGAGCGCGCGGGCCAGCAGGTCGCGGACCGGGCCCAGGCCGCTGGTGGCGTCGTCGTCGAGGCTGGACTGCGGGCTGCCGGTGACCAGCAGCCCGTCGAAGCCGGTCAGGTCGGTCGGGACCTCGTCGCCGGCGTCGAGGTGCCGCTCGTCGAGCTCCAGGCCGGCCGCGCGCAGCCAGTCCCCCAGCCGGGCCGGCGGGGCGGTGTCGCTGGGGACGACGACGAGGAGGCGGGCGGGGGTCTCCGGCACGGTGCCGAGGTTAGTGGAAGGACCTCGTCGCCCCCCGCGCCCCGCAGGCTCGGCACGGGCCCCTGCGACGAGGCCGTTCCACACCCTCAGAGGCCGGGGAGGTAGCGCTTGAGCTCGAAGGGCGTCACGTTCTGCCGGTAGGAGTTGAACTCCTCCCACTTGTTGCGCAGGAAGAACTCGAAGACGTGCTCGCCGAGGGTCTCCGCGACCAGCTCGCTGCCCTGCATCGCGGTCAGCGCCTCGCCCAGGGAGACCGGCAGGTCCTCGTAGCCGGCGGCGCGGCGCTCGGTGTCGGTGAGCGACCAGACGTCGTCCTCGGCCTCCGGCGGCAGCTCGTAGCCCTTCTCGATGCCGCGCAGCCCGGCGGCCAGCAGCACCGCGAAGGTCAGGTACGGGTTGCACGCGGAGTCCGGCGAGCGGACCTCGACCCGCGCCGACTGGCCCTTGTTCGGCTTGTAGGAGGGCAGCCGCACCAGCGCCGAACGGTTCGCCCGGCCCCACGTGGCCGCCGTCGGCGCCTCGGTGCCGGCCAGCAGCCGCCGGTAGGAGTTCACCGTCTGGTTGGTGACGGCGGTGAACTCGCGGGCGTGGGTGAGCAGGCCGGCGATGAACTGGCGCCCGGTGGCCGACAGCCGGATCGGGTCCGAGGGGTCGTGGAAGGCGTTGCGGTCGCCCTCGAACAGCGACACGTGGGTGTGCATCGCCGAGCCGGCCAGGTCGGTGAACGGCTTGGGCATGAACGTCGCGTGCACGCCCTGGGCCAGGGCCACCTCCCGGACGACGTGCCGCAGCGTCATCACGTTGTCGGCCATCGACAGCGCGTCGGCGTAGCGCAAGTCGATCTCCTGCTGGCCGGGCGCGACCTCGTGGTGGCTGAACTCCACCGAGATGCCCATCGCCTCGAGCGCGAAGACCGCCTCGCGGCGGAAGTCGTGCGCCACGTTGTGCGTGGACAGGTCGAAGTAGCCGCCGGTGTCGGCGGGCTCCGGCGGCCGCCCGTCGGTGGGCAGGTCCTTGAGCAGGAAGAACTCGACCTCGGGGTGGGTGTAGAAGGTGAACCCCATGTCGGCGGCCTTCGACAGCGCCCGGCGCAGCACGTGCCGCGGGTCGGCCCACGACGGTGACCCGTCGGGCAGCGTGATGTCGCAGAACATCCGCGCGGTGTCGCTGGGCTGGCCCTTGCTCGCGGGCATCACCTGGAAGGTGCCGGGGTCGGGCTTGGCGAGCATGTCCGACTCGTAGACGCGCGCGAAGCCCTCGATCGCCGAGCCGTCGAAGCCGATCCCCTCGGCGAACGCCGCCTCGATCTCGGCCGGCGCTACGGCGACCGCCTTGAGGTAGCCCGAGACGTCGGTGAACCACAGCCGCACGAAGCGGATGTCGCGTTCCTCCAGGGTGCGCAGGACGAACTCCTGCTGCCGGTCCATGCTGGCCATGATCGGGTCCGCTCGTTTCGTCGCCGTGTCGTCCGTGCACAGCCTGCCCGGTCCCGGCGCCGGGCACACCGGTGGGGCGCCCCGTGTCGCCCTGCCCGGTGGGCCGGTCAGACGACGAGCGACTCCAGGGGCGCGTCCGGGTCGGCGAGTGCGGCCGCCGGCACCCGCTGACGGCTGCGGACCAGCGCCTGGAGGGGCGCCGTGACGTCCCGGACGTCCACGCTCATCGCCGCGGTGACGCGGCCGTCCGAGGTCCAGAAGGCGATGAACCCGCCGTCCTCCGGGTCGCCGCGGCAGACCACCGTGTCCCCGGGCGCACCCAGCCCGGAGTACTCCATCCCCAGGTCGTACTGGTCGGTGAAGAAGTAGGGCACGCGGTCGTACCGGACGTCCTGCCCGAGCATGGAGCGCGCGGCGGCCGGGCCGCCGTGCAGCGCGTTGGCCCAGTGCTCCACGCGGAGGTGCCGGCCGTAGGAGGGGTGGAACGACGCCGCGACGTCGCCGGCGGCGAACACGCCGGGCGCGGAGGTCCGCAGGGCGTGGTCGGTGACCACCCCGTTGTCGACCTCGAGGCCCGCGGACGCCGCCGGCTGCGTGTTCGGCACGGCGCCGATGCCGACGACGACCAGGTCCGCGCTCAGCCCCACGTCCCGGTCGGTCACCACCGCGGTGACCCGCCCGCCGGCTCCACGGATCTCGCGCACGGTCGTCCCGGTGAGCAGGTCGACACCGTGGCGCCGGTGCAGGCGGGCGAAGACCTCCCCCATCCGCGGGCCCAGCACGGCGTACAGGGGCGTGGGCTGCGGCTCGACGACGGTCACCTCGTTGCCGTGGGAGCGGGCGGCGGCCGCCACCTCGAGCCCGATCCACCCGCCGCCCACGACCACGAGCTGCCGGCCGCCGCCCGTGAGGTCGGCGCGCAGCCGGTCGGCGTCGGCGAGCGTGCGCAGGTACCGGACGCCGTCGAGCTCGGCGCCGGGCACGGGCAGCCGCCGGGCCGAGCACCCGGTGGCCAGCAGCAGCCGTGACCAGGCGAGCTCCTCGCCGGTGTCCAGGGTCAGCCGGTGCGCGCCCGGGTCGAGCCCGACCGCGCGCACGCCCAGCCGCAGGTCGACGTCGTGCTCGCCGTACCAGCCGGGGTCCAGCACCTGCGCCGCCTCGCGGGGGGCGGTGCCGAGCAGGTATCCCTTGGACAGCGGCGGGCGCTCGTAGGGGACCTCGGGCTCGCCCGCGACGACCACGAGCGGCCCGTCGAAGCCCTCGGCGCGCAGGGTCTCCGTCGCCTCGGCGCCGGCGAGGCCGCCGCCGACGACCACCAGGGGAGCGTCCACGGATCCGGCTCCCCTCAGGCGGCCGTGCCGGTGGGCGCGGTACCGGCCAGCGCGAGGAACTCCTGCCGCGACCGGGCGTCCTCGCGCAGCACGCCGTGGAGGGCGGAGGTGACCGTGCGGGACCCGGTGGCGCGCACCCCGCGCAGCGTCATGCACTGGTGCTCCGCCGTGATGACCACCCCCACGCCGCGGGGCGCGAGGTGGTCCCGCAGCCAGTCGGCGACCTGCCGGGTCAGCCGCTCCTGGACCTGCAGGTCCCGGGCGAAGGACTCGAGCACCCGGGCCAGCTTGGACAGGCCGAGGATGCGCTCGCCCGGCAGGTAGCCGATCGCGGCGACGCCGGTGAACGGCAGCAGGTGGTGCTCGCACAGCGACCGGACGGGGATGCCGGTGGCGACGACCAGCTCGTCGTACCCGCCGTCGTTGGGGAAGGTGGTCAGCTCGAACGGCCGTCCGGTGAGCAGTTCGGCGAGGGTGTCGGCGACCCGGCGCGGGGTGTCGGCCAGGCGCGGGTCGGCGGGGTCCCTGCCCAGCGCCCGCAGGAGCTGGGCGACCGCCCGCTCGGCCGCGGGCAGGTCCACCGCCCCGGTCTCGCGGACGAAGCGGAGGGCCCGGCGGGAGCCGGGGACCGCGGGCTCGGCGACGGGGGCGCCGGTGCGTCGGATCGCGTGGGTGGTCATGGGACCTCCTCTAAAACCAACGATGACTGGCAGTAGAGACTCGGACCCGCGGTCTGTCAACCGTCGCGCGCGCCGTCCAGCCGCACGCAGCACGCGCCGTCCTCCGGCTGCAGACGGGCGGCCAGCCCGCTGGGTTCCGCGGCGTCGAGCACGCCCTCGACCAGCCGCAGGTTCATGCCGCAGACCAGCTCGGTGTGGGCGCGGGCGAGGGTGTGGAACGGGCAGTTCCGGAGGGTGACGGCGTCCCCGGCGACCCGCGGTTCGTAGCCGTGCGCCTCCAGCACCCGGAGGACGGCGTCCCGCCCCCGGGCCCCGTCGGCGGCGGCGAGCTCCCGCCCGCGGTCGTGCGCCCGCCGGCCGAGGACGGCCGCGGGCCGCTCGCCCGACGCCTCGGCCTCGGTCAGGGCCGCGGCGAGCAGCTCGCCGGCCAGGTCGTAGTGGCGCTCCGGCAGTGAGACGGCCACCGGGTCCCCCGACCGCCGGTAGAGCTTCGCCGGGCGGCCGGCGCCCGGGCCGGTGCGCCCGGAGCGCCGCTCGAAGTGCACGTCGAGCAGCCCGTCGGCCACGAGCCGGTCGAGGTGGAAGGCGACCGTCGCCCGGGGGACGCCCAGGGCGGCGGCCACCTCGTCCCGGCCGACCGGCTCCGCCTGGCGGACGACGTGGTCGTACAGCCGGCGGCGGGTGGGCTCGGCCAGCGCGGCGACGGCGGCGACCTGGGCCGCACGGTGGTCCACCCGGCCACTCTAGAAGCAACGATCGTTCGTCGAACAGTTCCACGGGACGGGGTGCGGGCCTACGCTGACTCCCGCGTCACCGGTGCGTCCGCGGCTGGCACCGGGACGGCGACGGAGGACGACATGGACGCGATCCTCGTGATCCTGGCGGTCGTGGTGGTGGGTCTGCTCCTGCTGGCGGGGGTCAGCGTCCGGGTGGTGACGCAGTACGAGCGCGGGGTGGTGCTCCGGCTGGGGCGTCTGCTCGGCGAGCCCCGGCCGCCCGGCCTGACCCTCATCCGGCCCGGCGTGGACCGGCTGCACAAGGTGAACATGCAGGTGGTCACCCTGCCGGTCCCCGCCCAGGAGGGCATCACCCGGGACAACGTGACGGTCAGGGTCGACGCGGTCGTCTACTACCGGGTGTTCGACCCGGTGCGGGTCGTCGTCGACGTGCAGAACTACCAGGCGGCGATCGCCCAGGTCGCCCAGGCGTCGCTGCGGTCGATCATCGGCAAGAGCGACCTCGACGACCTGCTCTCCAACCGGGAGCGGCTCAACCAGGGCCTGGAGCTGATGCTGGACTCCCCCGCCGTCGACTGGGGCGTGCACGTCGAGCGCGTCGACATCAAGGACGTCGCACTGCCGGAGTCGATGAAGCGTTCGATGTCCCGCCAGGCCGAGGCCGAGCGGGAGCGCCGGTCGCGGGTGATCACCGCCGAGGGCGAGCTGCAGGCCTCGCAGAAGCTCGCGCAGGCCGCCGGGGTCATGGCCGCGCAGCCGGCCGCGCTGCAGCTGCGCCTGCTCCAGACGATGGTCGAGGTGGCCGCGGAGAAGAACTCGACGGTCGTCCTGCCGTTCCCGGTGGAGCTGCTGCGCTTCCTGGAGCGCGCGGCGCCGCCACCGGCCCCCGCGGAGGTGCCCGCGCCACGGCCGGCGTCGGACGGCGCGGTCGTGCCCCCCGACGGCCGCTGAGGGTCAGTCGCGGACCGGGTCGGGGTCGAGGTCGTCGGCGTCGAGGTCGTCCGGGTCGTCGTCCCGTGCCGGCGGGTCGACGGTCAGCCGGGCGACGTGCTCCGGTCCCGGCTGCAGTGGTGCGGCCGCGCCGGCGGCCGGGCGGGGCCGCGGCCGGCGCGGGACGGACACGCCGGCCCCGCCGCCGCGCCCGCGGTAGACCAGCAGGCCGGCGACGGGGTCGGGGACGGCGTCCAGCGCGGCCCGGACGGCGGGCAGCGCGCGGAACCGCTCCAGCGGCTCGTCGTCGGCGAAGGCGACCTCCCACACCACGCCCCAGCGGGTGTCGTGCCACTCCCAGTACAGGGCGCCCCGGGTGACCGCGGCCTCGACGAGGCCGTCCTCGTACGCCCGGCGCCAGGTCGACGCCGGCTCGTCCCCGTCGAGGACCTCGACGGTGAGCCACTCGGCCACGGCGGTCACGCTGGGCCGGTCCCCGGGCCGGGTCCACCTCCCCGTCCCCGGTCTGGCCGGTCCCGGGGGCCGGTTGTTGGATGGTGCCGTGACGGTGCAGCTGAGAGTCGCGATGGCCCAGGTCGACACCCGCGTCGGCGACCTGGAGGGCAACGCCGCGCTCGTCGTCGAGTGGGCGCGCAGGGCCGCCGACGACGGCGCGCACCTCGCCGTCTTCCCGGAGATGACGCTCACCGGCTACCCCGCCGAGGACCTCGTGCTGCGCGAGTCCTTCGCCCGCGCCAGCGAGCAGGCGCTCACCGGCCTCGCCGCCACGCTGGACCAGGAGGGGCTGGGCGGGCTCGCCGTCGTCGTCGGGTACCTGGCGCACACCGAGGGCCCGGCCGCGATCGACACCCCGCCGAGTGACGAGGAGACCCTCGACGACGAGCGGCCCGGCGACGCCAACCCCCGCCGCATCCAGCCCCGCAACGCCGCCGCGCTGCTGCACGGCGGGCGGGTCGTGGTCCGCTACGCCAAGCGGCACCTGCCCAACTACGGCGTCTTCGACGAGGCCCGCTACTTCGTGCCGGGCACCGAGCTGCCGGTGGTGCGGCTGCACGGCGCCGACGTCGCGCTGACCGTCTGCGAGGACCTCTGGGTCGAGGGCGGGCCGTGCGGCGTGGCCGGGCGGGCCGGTGTCGACCTCGTCGTCTCGCCCAACGCCTCCCCCTACGAGCGGGCCAAGGACGACCTGCGGCTGCCGCTGGTCCGCCGCCGCGCCGCCGAGGCGAACGCGCCGATCGTCTACTGCAACCAGGTCGGCGGGCAGGACGAGCTGGTCTTCGACGGCGACTCGCTGGCCGTCTCCGCCGACGGCGAGCTGCTCGCCCGCGCGCCGCAGTTCGTCGAGCACCTGCTCTGCGTCGACCTGGCCCTCGACCCGGCCCGGGTGCCCGAGCGGCGGGAGGGCCGGATCGGGCCGATGACGGTCACCCGCACCGTCGTCTCCGAGGACCCCGTGCCGGCGTTCGAGCCGCGGCCGGGGTCGGTGGCCGAGCCGCTGGGCGACTGCGAGGAGGTCTGGCGGGCGCTGGTGCTGGGCCTGCGCGACTTCATCGACAAGAACGGCTTCCCGTCGGTGGTGTTCGGCCTGTCCGGCGGCATCGACTCGGCCCTGGTGGCCGCGCTGTCGGTGGACGCGCTCGGCGCCGACCGGGTGCACGGCGTCGCGCTGCCGTCGCGGTGGTCCACGGAGCACTCGATCTCCGACGCCGAGGACAGCGCCCGGCGGCTGGGCCTGCACTTCTCCACCGTGCCGATCGCGCCGGTGGTCGACGCGTTCGAGTCGCAGGTCGAGCTGTCGGGGACGGCGGCGGAGAACCTGCAGGCGCGCATCCGCGGCACGCTGCTCATGGGGCTGTCCAACCAGCACGGCCACCTGCTGCTGGCCACCAGCAACAAGAGCGAGGTCGCCGTCGGCTACTCGACGCTCTACGGCGACGCCGCCGGCGGGTTCGCCCCGATCAAGGACGTGCCCAAGACCCTGGTGTGGGAGCTGGCCCGCTGGCGCAACGCGCACGCCCGCGACCGCGGCGAGACCGAGCCGATCCCGCAGAACTCGATCGACAAGCCGCCGTCGGCGGAGCTGGCACCCGGGCAGAAGGACAGCGACTCGCTGCCCTCCTACGAGGAGCTCGACGCCGTCATCGCCGACTACGTCGACCGCGACCTCGGGATGGCCGAGCTGCTCGAGCGCGGCCACGACCCGGAGGTCGTGGCGCGGGTGCTGCGGCTTGTCGACGTCGCGGAGTTCAAGCGCCGGCAGTCCGCGCCCGGCACGAAGATCAGCCTCAAGGCGTTCGGCCGCGACCGGCGGCTGCCCATCACCAACCGCTGGCGGGAGAGCCTGCCCAGCGTCCGCGAAGGAGCCCAGGCGTGACCGAGTCGGTGCTGTACGGCGGGACGTCGACCGCGCGGGTGCGCATCCACCACCTCCAGCAGGCCAAGGAGCGTGGTGAGAGGTGGGCGATGCTCACCGCCTACGACACCTACAGCGCGCAGGTGTTCGAGGAGGCCGGCATCCCGGTGATGCTGGTCGGCGACTCGGCCGGCAACGTCGTGCTCGGCCACTCCTCGACCGTGCCGGTCACCGTCGAGGACCTGCTGCTGATGACCAAGGCGGTCACCCGCTCGACGAAGCGGTCGCTGATCGTGGCCGACCTGCCGTTCGGGTCCTACGAGGCCTCGCCGCAGCAGGCGTTCGCCACCTCCGTCCGGATGATGAAGGAGGGCGGCGCGCAGGCGGTCAAGCTCGAGGGCGGGGTGCGGGTGGCGCCGCAGATCCGGATGCTCACCGAGAACGGGATCCCGGTGATGGCGCACGTCGGCTTCACGCCGCAGAGCGAGCACGCCCTCGGCGGGTTCCGGGTGCAGGGCCGCGGCGCCGGCGCCGAGCAGCTGCTGGCCGACGCGCACGCCGTGCAGGAGGCCGGCGCGTTCGCCGTCGTCCTGGAGATGGTGCCCGCGGCGATCGCCGCCCAGGTGACCAAGGAGCTGTCCATCCCGACGGTCGGCATCGGCGCCGGGCCCGACTGCGACGCCCAGGTGCTGGTCTGGCCGGACATGGCCGGGCTCAACGGCGGCCGGGTGCCGAAGTTCGTGAAGAAGTACGCCGACCTGCGCGCCGAGCTGCTGCGCGCGGCCCGCGAGTACGCCGACGAGGTGCACAGCGGCGTCTTCCCCGGCCCGGAGCACTCCTTCGACTGACGGTGACCGCCTGGGCCGTCGCCGGGCGCCTCGGCCGGGCCCGGACCGGACGGGGTTCGCCGGGCGCGGTCCGGTCACCTCGCGGCGGTCTCCTCCCGGGTCCCGTAGCCCATGTAGGACATCGCCCGGCTCCTCGTCGGTCCGAAGTCCAGCCTGCGGCTCAGCTCCCCGTAGGACATCCGTCCCCGCCTGGCCTGGACGAAGCCGAGGAGGACCGCCGGGTTCCTCGCCCGTGGCCCCAGACCCACCGTCTCGTGCAGGCGCAGACCGTGGCGGGCCATCGTGGAGCCGAGCTCCTCCGGCTTGATGAACATGTCCCACTCGTGCACCGGGGTGTCGAAGACGTGGGTGACGCGCCACTCCTGCAGGACCTTGATCGCCACCAGCTTGCTGACCGCGGTGCGGTTCACCGTGTCGAACAGGTAGACGCCACCGGGCTGCAGGGCACGAGCCGTCTCGCGGATGACCTGGTCCAGGTCGGTGACGTGCTCGAGCACGTCACAGCAGTAGACGAGGTCGAACTCCCCGTCCTGCACCGGGAGGTCCTCCCCGGAGCCGACGCGGTAGTCGATCTCCAGTCCGCAGCCCGCCGCGTGGTCGCGGGCGGTCTCGATCGAGGGCGCTGAGGGGTCGACGCCGACCACCCGGCACCCCAGCCGGGCGAACTCCTCGGCGAGGAAACCACCGCCACAGCCGACGTCCAGGGCACGGAGGCCCGACGGGTCGCGTCCGAGCCGTTCGAGGACGGCGACGAAGTAGGCGAAGCGCGCCGGCGTGACGCTCCCATGCAGCATGTTGAGCGGGTCGTCCTCGTCCCACCACCCGGCCGCGTGCCGGTCATACACGTCGTTGTCGATGGCCATCGGGGCTCCCGTGACTCCGGGGGAAGGCCCTCCTGACCGGGCCGCCCGGCCGTCGGAGTGTCCACCCACGCGGCACCCGTCGGTTGGACCGGGCGCGCGGGGAGCTCCGACCGGTGACCTGGAGGCCTCCGCCAGGACGGAGGTCCCCCGCTGCGGTCCGGACCGGACCGTCCGGAGCCGGCTCCCGGGCGCGGACCAGGACGAGCCCGTAGCCGACGGCGTTGAGGCCCAGCGCGACGGTGTAGGTGCCCACCTGGACGCCGGCCGAGTGCACGTCCAGGCCGAGCGGGCCGAACAGCACGTGGCCGAGGAAGCCGCCGTCGTAGGGCGGGGCGCCGGCCCGCTCCCGGAGCGCGAGCTCCAGCGTGGTGAGCGGGCACGGCGCGCCGGCCAGGTTGACCGCCAGGACGGCGAGGGCCACCGGGGCGTGCAGCCACACCAGCCGCGGCCACCGCAGGGCGAGCAGCGCGCCGGTGAGCATGAACAGGACGACGGCCGCGTGCAGGACCGCGACCGCGCTCGCGAGCAGCACGGCCCCATCCTCGCCGCCGTCCGGGCGCGGCGGAACGCCTCCCGGCTGGATCACACCTCATCGGCCCGGGCGTGTGCGCCGAGGCCGGGCTCCGGGCCGGAGGACGCGGCCCCTGCGCACACGCTCGGGGGTGCGTCGTCCCGGACCTGCCGGCGCCGGCCGGGCGGTGAGCGGGCTCAGACGTCGGTGACGCGGATGCCGGCGTGCGCCTTGTACCGGCGGTTGACCGAGACGAGGTTGATCGTCAGCGCCTCGACCTGCCGGGCGTTGCGCAGCCGGCCGGCGTAGATCCCGCGCATCCCGGGCAGCCGCCCGGCCAGCGCCTGCACCTGGTCGGTGGCCGCCCGGACGTCGCCGACGACCATGACGTCGCCGTCGAGGGTCGGCCTCGACAGGTCCTCGAGCAGCACCGCCGACAGGTGGTGGAACGCGCCGACGACGTGCGAGTCGGGCAGCAGCGCCGCGGCCTGCTGGGTCACGCTGCCCTCCTCGACGTCGAGCACGTAGGCGCCCAGCTCGTCGAAGCCCATCGGCACCACGCAGTCGACGACGACCTTCCCGGCCAGCGGGCGCGCGAGCTCCGCCAGCGTGTCGGCGTGCCCGGCGTAGGGGACGGCGACGATCACCAGATCGGCGGCGCCGGCGACGTCGAGGTTCGACCCGCCCTGCACCGAGACCTCGCCCCCGCCGGCGGCCGCGGCCCGCTCGGCCACCTGCGCGGCCACCTCGCGGGCGCGGTCGGCGTCCCGGGACCCGAGCAGCACCCGCTGCCCCACGGCGGCCAGCCGGACGGCGAGCCCGCGCCCCTGCGGGCCGGTCCCGCCCAGCACACCGACGACCAGGTCCTCGACGGGACGGCTCTCCGCTGCGGTGGTCACGCTGCCTCCTCCCGGGCACCGGCGGGTCCGGCGCACCGGGCCCGATCATGCCGGGCCGGTCGGGGGCGGCCGGTCAGCAGGGGCCGGTCAGCGGCCCTCCCACTCCCGGTCCTCCTGGTCCAGGCGCTCGTTGCGCTCGGCCACGGACTGCAGCGCGTGCTCGGCCTCCTCGCGCGTGGCGTAGGGCCCGAGGCGGTGCCGCTCGGCGCAGCCGTCCCGGGTCTCCACGGTGTGGTGCTTCAGGCAGTAGAACCACGGTCCCTCGGCCACGTGCGCCTCCTGTCAGCCGGTCCCCGCGTGCTGGGGACACCCGATCACGACTTGCCCGGAAACGGGGCCGCCATGCTCGCCGGGCCCGTCACTCCTCGACCATCACCTGGTCGTGCCGCGCATAGAAGGCGGTCATCTCCTCCGGGGACGGCCGCAGCCCGGTGCGGCGCATCTCCGCCATCTCGGCGAAGAACGACTCCCGCGCGATCCCCGGCGTGAACAGGATGAGGAAGGACGCCGGCTCGTCGGAGTCGTTGCGGAAGCCGTGCACGCCCCGCTCGTGGGCCAGCGCGAAGTCGCCGGGCCGGCACGGCTGCCAGCGCCCGCCGGCGTAGAGCGTCAGCTCGCCCGAGAGCACGTAGAAGGACTCGGAGAACGTCTGGTGGTAGTGCGGCGCCGCGCCCGGCGACCGCGGGCCGAGCCGGTACTCGACCAGCCCGAACCGGCCGGCGGTGGCCGCGCCCGGCGCGACCATGCGCAGCGCGGCCGAGCCGGCCTCGGTGAGCGGGTGGTCGGCCAGCGGGCGGACGTCGACGAGGCCGGGATCCGGGTGCGACATGCGGGCAGCCTGCCAGCGACGGCCCCGCGCCGCCGCCCCGCGCACCCGGGTGACCGGGAGCCGCGGACCTCCCGCGACGTCGCCCCGTGCGGCATCCTGCGCCGGTGAGCTCCGTCCGGCCGCCCGACCCCGACGCCCCGACGTCGGACGACGTCCTCGGGCCCGGCGGTCCCGAGAACCGGGTCGCCGCGCTGCTGCTCGCCGTCCTGCTCGTCGTCGGCGGCCTCACGGGCCTGGTCAACCTCGCCGTCGACGGCGTCGTCCGCGAGGGCGCCACGGGCGTGACCTACGGCGCCTCGATGGCCGCCTGCGTGCTCGCCGCGGTGCCGCTGATCGTGCGCCGCCGCATCGGGCTGTGGCAGACCTTCGGCCTGGTGCTGCTCGGCGACCTCGTCTATGCCGTCGTCGCGCTGTGCATCGAGGACCCGGTGCGCCACGCGACGCCGCTGGTGCTGCTGTTCCCCTCGGTGGTGGCCGCGTGGTTCCTGCGGCCGTGGATGCTCGGCGTGCACATGGCGGTCACGCCGGTCGTCGTCGCCGTGGCGGTGCAGCACAGCTACGCGAGCACGGCCGGGCTCGCCGTCCAGGTGGCCGTCTCCGCCGGGACGCTCGACCTCGTGGCGGCCGGCGTGCACCTGCTGCGCCGCCGCGAGCGGCGGCTGCTCGCGGCCACCGAGGCGCAGTCGCGGCGCGACCCGCTCACCGGGCTGGCCAACCGCCGGCACCTGGTCGAGGAGGCCTCCCGGATCTGGCGGCAGGCCCGCCGCGAGGGGCTGCGGGTGGCCGCGATGGTCATCGACCTCGACCACTTCAAGCAGGTCAACGACCGGCACGGGCACGCGGCCGGCGACACCGTGCTGCAGGCCGTCGCGGAGGCGCTGGCCCACACCGTGCGGCCCACCGACGTGCTCGCCCGCATCGGCGGGGAGGAGCTGGTGGTCCTCGGCCTGGTCGGCGACCCCGGCGAGGCCGCGCACCTGGCCGAGCGGCTCCGGCTCGCGGTGCGGGCCACCCGGGGGCGGCACGGGCTCGCGGTGACCGCCTCGATCGGCGTCGCGCTGACCCGGCCGGCCGACGGCGAGGACGCCTCCGGCGCGCTGTGGCGGCTGGTCGACCGGGCCGACGCGGCCATGTACCGGGCCAAGCAGGCCGGCCGGGACCGGGTCGCCACCGTCACGCCCCCGCAGCCGCGGCCCACCCCGGCCGGCGAGCGGCTCGGCCCGCCGACCGTCCCGGGGGCCGCGCGGCCCGGGACGGCACCCACCGGGGCCTGACCTCCCGTTCCACCGGGTGCGGGCGGCGGTTCTCTGCTTCCCTGTCCCCATGACGCTGGTCGTCCCGGACCCGACGCGGACGGTGCCGTTGCCGCGGCGCGAGCAGGCCGACGTCCGCGACCGGTGGCTGACCCAGCGGCTGCTCGACCTGCTGCCCGGCCTGATGGACCGCGCCGGCATCGACCTGTGGCTGGTCGTCGGCCGCGAGGGCGGCGAGGACCCGGTGCTGCCCACCCTGCTGCCGGCCAGCTGGCTGTCGGCCCGGCGGCTGGTCGTCCTGGTCCTGCACCGCAGCGACGACGGCGTCACGCCGGTCGCGGTCTCCCGCTACCCGGTCGGCCAGTTCCTGCCCGGCTGGGTCCCCGGCGACGACGGCGCCGAGGGCGCCGACGACGGGGGCGACGGCGAGGACGCGCAGTGGGCCGCGGTGCGGCGGATCGTCGCCCAGGCCGCGCCGCGGCGGATCGGCGTCGACGTCTCCGCCGGGTGCCCGCTGGCCGACGGGCTGTCGGTGGCCGAGCACCGGCGGCTCACCGCGGCGCTCGGCGACCTCGCCGGCCGGCTGGTGTCCGCGGAGGACCTCGTCGTCGGCTGGCTGGAGACGCGGCTGCCGGAGGAGGTCGCCGCCCTCGACGCGCTGGCCCGGTACACCGACCGGGTGCTGGCCGAGGTCCTCTCCCCCGCCGTGCTCGTCCCCGGCGTCACCACGGCGGCGGACCTGGCGTGGGAGGTGCACGAGCGCATGGCCGGCCGGGGCGTGCCGCCGTGGTTCCACCCCGGGGTCACCGTGCAGCGGGCCGGCGTGCCGCTGCTCCCCGACGGCGGGGTCGAGCTGCCGGCCGTGCCGCAGGACGCCGTCCTGGAGCCCGGCGACCTGGTGACCTGCGACGCCGGGCTGAGCAGTCTGGGCCTGGTCACCGACCTGCAGCGCAGCGCCTACCTGCCGCGCCCCGGGGAGGACGGCCCGCCGGCGGGGCTGCGGCGGGCGTGGGCTGCGGGGCGCCGCGCGCAGGAGCTCACCGCCGCGGCGCTGGTCCCGGGGCGGACCGGCAACGAGGCGCTCGCCGCCGCCCGGGCCGCGATGGCCGCCGAGGGCCTGGAGGCCGACGTCTACTCCCACCCGGTGGGCGTGCACGGGCACGGCGCCGGGCCGGTGATCGGCCGCTGGGACGACCAGCGCGGCGTGCCCGGCGAGGGCGACCGCGTGCTGCACCCGGACACCGTCTTCGCCCTGGAGCTCGCCGTCCGGGTGACGGTCCCCGAGTGGGGCGGCCAGTGCCTGCGGCTGGCGCTCGAGGAGGAGGTCGTCCTCACGTCCGCGGGGGCGTCCGAGCTGGGCACCCCGCAGCGCGCGCTGTGGACCGTCCCGGCGGGCTGAGTCAGCGGCGGGTGGGTCAGCGGCGGGTGGGTCAGCGGCGGGTGGGTCAGCGGCGGGTCGGTCAGCGGCGGGGCAGCCTCCGGCGCGCCCGCAGCAGCAGCTCGCCCGGGCGCGGCACCGCCCAGGCCGCGCGGCTCAGCGGGCTGGTGGTCAGCGCCTGGTCGGCGTACGCGCCGCGCACCCGGCCGGGTCCCGGGGTGGGGGTGTCGAGGATGTCGGTGCCGTCGTCGGGCCGGTCGGTCGCCTGGGCGCGCGGACCCACCACCGACAGGACGGCGTCGGTGAGCGCGGGGCTGACCTTCTGCCCGGTGAGGAAGCCGAACGCGGCGTCGCCGACCGGCACCTCGCGGCGCGGGTGCACGGCGGTGCGCACCACGGCCTCGGCCACCAGCTCGGGGGCGTACACCGGCGGCGGGGGCTTGGGCATCGCGCCGGTCTTGCTGCGCGAGTGCTCGAAGAACGGCGTCGCGATGCCGGCCGGCAGCACGGTGCTGACCGACACGGGGGAAGCGGCCTCGGCGAGCTCCATGCGCAGCGAGTCGTAGAACAGCCGCAGCGCCGCCTTGCTCGCCGAGTACGCCGCGTGCAGCGGCAGCGCGCGGTGGCTCTCCACCGAGCCGATGCCGACCAGCACGCCCGCGCCACCGCGCTCGAGCACCGGGACGGCGGCCTTCGCGGCCGCCACGTGCCCGAGGTAGTTCACCTCGGTGACCCGGCGGAACTCGGCCATCGTCGTGTCCCGGACGCTGCCGTAGACGCTGACCCCCGGGACGGTGACCCAGGTGTCGGCCCGCCCGAAGCGCGCCTCCACGGCCGCGGCGAGGGCGTCGACCGCGGCGTCGTCGGAGATGTCGGTGGGCACGGACACCGCCTCCGCGCCGTGGCCGGTGAGCTGGTCCACGAGCGTGGCCAGCGCCTCCTCACCGCGGGAGGCGACGACGATGCGGGGAACGCCGCGCCGGGCGAACTCGATCGCCGTCGCCCGCCCGATGCCGCTGGAGGCACCGAGGACGACGACGACCTGCTCGGACAGCGGCCGGGGGCGGTTCGCCTGCGTCATGCCGCCCCCGTACCCCGCCGGCGCCTACTTCTTACGGGCCTCGGCGGTCTTCCTGTCGCTGGCCTTCCGGACGGCGTCGACCAGCTCGTCCTTGGTCATCGACGAGCGGCCGTGGACGTCGAGCCGCTTGGCGAGGTCCATGAGGTGCTCCTTGGTGGCGTTGGCGTCGACGCCGCCCTCGGTCTCCCGGTCGGTGTCGGCGCCGCCCTCGGCCTGGGCGTCGCTCGGCCCGTTGTGGTCCTTGGGCTCCCAGTGGTCGCCGACCTTCTCGTGGGTGTGCTTGACCGCCGCCCACGCCACCCGGTTGGCCCGCTGCTCGTCGCCGTCGTAGCTCTCGACGGCGGAGTCGTGCGCCTTGGCGAAGGTGCGCTGCGCCTTCTCGTCCGAGCGCTGCAGCGTGCTGGGGATCTCGTCGGCCTTCGCGTCTCCGCTCTTCGTCGTCTTGGGCATGCCGGCGCAGGTACCCGCAGGTGGGGCGGTCAGTCGTCGGGGCCGAGCCAGGTGACGCCGTGCTCCCGGGAGGCCCGCCGGTAGGCCTCGTCGAACGAGCCGCCGGTCGCGCTGGCCTCGGCGAGGGTGCGGAAGAAGCCCTCGAAGCCGGCCGGGGAGGTCGCGCAGAGCAGCCGGCCCTCGCCCGGCACCACCCGCCGGTGGGAGTGCGGGACGCCGTGCGGGAGGAACGCCGTCCCGCCCGGGCCGACGCTGAACTCCCGCTCGCCGCACACGAAGACGTGCTCGCCCTCGATCACGTAGTAGAGCTCGTCGGTGTCCCGGTGCACGTGCCGGGAGGTGTCCAGCAGCGGGGTCTGCTCCTCGAACAGGGTGAAGGCCCCGGCGGTGGTGTCCGCGGACGCGCGGACGACGATCGTCGTCCCCCAGAAGACCAGCCGCTCCCCGCCGTCGTGGTCCCGGGCGAAGGGCGGCGCGGCAGCCTCGGCCATGGCGGGACGCTACGCCGGGAGCCACCCGGCGTCAGCGGTCCGCGGCGTCCCCCGGCCGGTCGACCAGCCAGCGCGACCAGTGGGCCCGCTGCGCCTCGGTCAGGGGCGCCGAGGCGTCGGCGGCGTAGTCGAAGTTGACCAGCACCATCTCCGCGCGCAGGGCCACCTGCCCGTCCTGGGTGAGCTCCTGGCACATGCCGATGGAGCTGCGGCCCAGCCGCGTGATCGACGTCGACACCGTCAGGTGCTCCCCGATCCGGTAGTGCACCTGCCGCAGGTAGTCGACCTCCAGCCGGGCGAGGATGATCCCCCCGCCCGGCGTGGGGTCGACCATGGCCAGCCGGGCGTCCTCGAGCAGGCCGAGGACGCGGGCGTGGTTGACGTGCCCGAAGACGTCGGTGTCCGACCAGCGCAGCTGGACCGGGTGCTCGTGCCGCTCGCTCAGGGCAGGTCCGCCGTCTCCGCCGACTGGCGGTGGGCGCCCTGGGCGTCGTCCGGGTCGGTGTGCACGGTGCGCTCCTCGGACTCGGCGAGGATGATCTCGGCGGCCACCTCCTCCATGCCGCTGCCCTTCATGCCGGCCTCCTCGGGCAGCAGGTCGGCGCGGGTCTCGATGTTGTGCTCGGTGACGTTGGCCAGGGCCTCGGGGCTCGGCTCCTTGTTCGTGGTCACGGGGACCGCCTCAGAAGCGCTGCTGCTCGGTGCCGATGCCCAGCGCGCGGGCGACGTCCTGGACGTTCTCGAACGTCTGGCCCTCGGGCAGCCGGCGCAGGTCGCCGAGCACGCGGTCCGTGGCGTTGGACTCCTGCGCCTTCGCCACGAGTGCGTCCCGGTCGGCCGGCCACACCTCCTTGCCGAGCGCCTCGGCGATCGCGGCGCGGCGCTCGAGGTCGGCCTGGTCGGTGCCGGGGGAGGTCGCGGACTGGTGCGGATCGGTCATCGGGGTCGCCTCCGTCACTGGGGGGTCGGGGTGGAGTCGTCGGTGTAGCGGAGGATCGCCGCGACCGGGATGTCGCCCGGCATGGCGGCCCGCGGCACGACCACGACGCCCGCGGTGCTCGCCACGGCGGCGGCCAGCAGCGCGCGCTCGGCGGGGACCGAGTGCACCTCCTGCACGCCGAGGGCGTCCATGTCGGCCTGGTCGACGCCGAGCTCCAGCGGCGAGGCGCCCACGAGCAGCTTCTCGTCGTCGGCGGGGTCGGCGAGGACGAGCGTCTCCACCTGGGCCTTGCGCAGCGCCTCGACGACGTTCGCCGTCCCGGTGACGGCCAGGCCGTGGGCGCCGGCGGAGCTGATCTTCTCGACGGCGTCGGCCTCGTCCCGCGCCTCGTGCTCTGCGACGAGTTCGGCGGCCTTCTGCTCGACCGGCTCCCGGTCGGCGCCGGCGGCCCGGCCGCCCTCGTCGATGGAGACGATCAGGTCCGCCCACAGGTCACTGGCGCGGTCGGTGAGGATCTGGCGGGCGCGCATGTCGCCGGCCAGCAGGACGAAGCGGGGGTGCACCCGGCGCACGACGGAGGCGATGTGCTCGGCGACGTCGTCGGCGTTGTGGACCCACTTGTTCTCGGCGTTGTGCTGGTACCGGTGGTGCGCCCAGCCGCCGCCCTGGAACTTGCGGATCTGGAAGGTGTCGCCCTTCACCGTCTCCTCCTCCTCGACCTGGCCCGGGGTGGAGAAGAGGGTGAGGTCCGCGCCGGTGCGGTCGGTGAGGACGACGACGTGCGGGACGCGGCCGGGCAGCGCGCGCAGCACCGGCAGCAGGTCCGGCTGCGGCGACCACTCGGCGAGCTCCTGCCGCGGCGCGTCGGCCAGCTGGGAGTCGAGGACCACGGTGCCGTCGGCGGCGACGACGACCGCGCGGCCGCGGATGGTGCCCGCCTCACCGCCGTCGTTGCCCTCCAACAGCCGGCCGCGCACCGCCTCGACGACGGCCTCCGGCGCGCCCTGCTCGGCGAGCTCCTCGGCGATCGCGCGGACGCGGAGGTCGAGCTCGGTGTCGGCGTTCTCGGTGACGTGCGTGACGTCGGCCGTGACGGTGGCGTAGGGACCTGCGGCCTGGAAGACCGGTGCCAGGAAGGACACGTCCATGGGGTGGGGACCACTTCCTCAGTGCTGATCGGGGGCGGTTCGGCGTCCGCTGCGGGGCGCGCTCCGCTCGCCGCCTACCCACCGACCCGACCGCCACACACCGTGTCGGATCGGAAGGGTCCGGGTAGGCGCTGCCCCATGACCGAGCACGACCAGCTGCCGCTGCCCGACTACGACCACCTGCCGGTGGAGGGACTGATCTCGCGCATCCGCACGCTGGACGCGACCGGCCTTTCGACCCTGCTCGACTACGAGAAGGCCCACGCGAACCGGCTGCAGGTCGTCATGGCGATGCAGAACCGCCTGGAGTCGCTCCACGAGGGCGCCCAGCCCTCCGGCGGCGACCCGGCGGCCGCGGCGGCCGACGACCCGGTGCACGCCTCCGCGGGCTCGAAGGTGTCCGAGGCCACGACCGGCCCCGCCGTCAACGCGCCCTCCCACGGCGACCCGACCAACCCCGCCCAGCCCCGCTCCAGCGGCACCCACCGCAAGGGCACCTGACCTCCCTCCGACCCGACGGCGGCCGCGCACCCCACCGGCTGCGCGGCCGCCGTCCCGCTCAGCTGAAGGCGTCGACGATGTCCATGGCGGCCGGGCCGAGCAGCACGACGAACAGGACCGGCAGGATGCACAGCATCAGCGGGAAGAGGACCTTGACCGGGATCTGCATGGCCTTCTCCTCGGCCCGCTGCCGGCGCTTGAGCCGCATCTCCTGCGCCTGGGTGCGCAGCACGTCGGCGATCGAGACGCCGTAGACGTCGGCCTGCACGACGGCCCGGATGAACCGCCGCAGGTCCTCCACCCCGGTGCGGTCGGCCAGCGCGAGGTAGGCCTCGCGGCGGGGCTGGCCCACGCCGATGTCCTGCAGCGTGCGCACCAGCTCCTCGGCCAGCGGCCCGCGCCCGTTCCGCCCGGCCCGCGCCATGGCGGCCTCGAACCCGAGACCGGCCTCCACGGCGATCGTCATCTGGTCGAGGGTGTCGGCCAGCTCCAGCCCGATGGCCTGCTGGCGTTCCTGGCCCCGGCTGTGGAGGAGCAGCTCGGGGACGAAGTAGGCGACGACCGTCGTGGCGACGGCCACGAGCACGGTGAGGCCCCCCGGACGGCCGCTCACGAGGAGCAGCCCGAGGGCCGCCGCGATGGCGGCCAGGACCAGCTTGGCGGCGACCAGCCGGGGGACGGGCCAGGCCGCCGGCCGCCCGGCGGCGCCGGCCATCCGGTCCAGCCGGACGACGGTGCCCGCCGGCGTCAGCACGGAGGCCAAGCGGGTCAGGAGGCCCGGGCGGACCCGGACGGCGGCCCGCGGGCCGGCACCCGGCACGTCGAGCCCGCGGGCGAGGTTGGCCCGGGACCGGGCGGCCGCGTCCTGCGGGCGGGCGAACAGCGCCCAGCCGAGCAGGGGGACGCCGGCGGCCACGGCGAGCACCGCGGCGAGGACGGGAGGGGGGACGGTGCTCATCAGAACCGGATCGCCACGGTCTTCTTGAGCCACAGCCCGCCGACGACCAGCAGGACCGCCGACACGGCGACCATGACCCAGCCCGCCAGGGACCCGGTGAACGCGGAGAGGTAGGCCGGGTTGGTGACCGCGAGGAAGGCGACGATGCCGACCGGCAGGGCCATGAGGACCCAGGCCGACAGCCGGCCCTCGGCCGACAGCGCCTTCACCTGGCGGCGGATCGCGTTCCGCTCGCGGATCGTGTGGCCGACGGTGTCGAGCACCTCGGCCAGGTTGCCGCCGACCTCCCGGTGGATGGCGATGGCCTGGGCGGTCCAGCGGAAGTCGTCGCTGTCCACCCGCGCGGCCACCTCGTCCAGCGCGGCGCCGAGGTCCCGGCCCACCCGGGTCTCGTTGACGATCCGGGCGAACTCCTCCCCGATCGGGGCCGGCGCCTGGTCGGCCACCGCGTCCACCGCGCGCAGCAGGCTGTGCCCGGCGCGCAGGCTGCTGGCCATCAGCTGCAGCGCGTCGTCGAGCTGGTCGGCGAACCGGACCTGCCGCCGACCGGTCCGCAGCCGCACCACCACCCGCGCGCCCAGCGGGACGAGCAGGGCGAGCAGCAGCCCGGCGAGCACACCGCCGAGCAGCCACCCGAGCGCACCGGCGACGAGCGTGGCCAGGCCGGTGAGCAGCACCACCTCGGCCGGCCCCGTCGCGATGCCGGCCCGCTCGAGCGCGGAGGCGACCGCCCCGACGCCACCCCGCCTCGCCAGCACCTGCTCGACGCCGTCCTGCGCCTGCGCGGCCACCCTGGTCAGCAGCGTCGGCGGCGGTGCGACCGTGGGGTCCAGCCGGGCCAGCGGCACCCGGCGCGGGCCGGCGGGCACCACGCCGAGCGCCAGGACGGCCAGCCCGCCGGTCACCAGCAGCAGACCGAGCAGCAGCGCCGGGGACATCAGGCCCACCGCCGCGCGTGCACCGGCTCGGGCGTCCCGAACACCGCCGGGGAGACCCGGATGCCGAGTTCCTCGAAGCGGTCGGTGAACCGCGGCCGCACGCCGGTCGCCACCGGCTTGCCGAGGAAGCGGCCGGAGGGGTCGACGCCGGCCGAGTAGTCGAACAGGAACGCGTCCTGCAGGGTCACCGTCTCCCCCTCCATGCCCTGCACCTCGGTCACGTGGGTGACCCGGCGGGTGCCGTCCCGCAGCCGGGTCAGCTGGACGACGACGTCCACGGCCGAGGCGATCTGCTCCCGGATGGCCCGCAGCGGCAGGTCCATGCCGGCCATGAGCACCAGGGTCTCCAGCCGGGCGATGGCGTCCCGCGGCGAGTTGGCGTGCACCGTCGACAGCGAGCCGTCGTGGCCGGTGTTCATCGCCTGCAGCATGTCCAGCGACTCCCCGCCGCGGCACTCCCCGACCACGATCCGGTCGGGGCGCATCCGCAGGCTGTTGCGGACCAGGTCGCGGATGGTGATCGCGCCCCTGCCCTCGATGTTGGGCGGGCGCGACTCCAGTCGGACGACGTGCTCCTGCTGCAGCTGCAGCTCGACGGCGTCCTCGATGGTGACGATCCGCTCGCCCTCCGGGATGAAGGACGACAGCACGTTGAGCAGCGTCGTCTTCCCGGTCCCGGTGCCGCCCGAGACGATGATGTTGAGCCGGGCCTCGACGCAGGCGTGCAGCAGCTCGGCCATCTCGGGGCTGAGCGTGCCGAAGCCGATGAGGTCGTCGACGCCGAACGGGTCCTTCGAGAACTTGCGGATGGTCAGCGTCGAGCCGGAGAAGGCCAGCGGCGGGATGATCGCGTTGACGCGGGAACCGTCGGCGAGGCGCGCGTCGACCATCGGCGAGGACTCGTCGATCCGGCGTCCCACCCGGGAGACGATCCGGTCGATCACCCGGCGCAGGTGCTCCTCGGAGGTGAACCGGGCCGCGCTGCGCACCAGCTTGCCGCCCTGCTCGACGTAGACCATCTCGGGGCCGTTGCACATGATCTCGGTGACCGTCGGGTCGTCGAGCAGCTTCTGCAGCGGGCCGAACCCGAGCACGTCGTCGGCCAGCTCCGCGGTCAGCCGGGCCCGCTCGTCCGGCGAGAGCGGCACCTTCTCCTCGTCGACGACGGTGTCCAGCTCGCCGAGGACGATGCCGCGCAGCGCCTCCTCCGACAGCGACGGGTCGTTCATCCGCGACCCCATGCGCTCGAACAGCGCCTTGGCGACGCGGTCCTTGAGCCGGGTGAGGGCGTCGGTCGGGGGCGCCGGGGCGGCCGTCGGCACCGGCCGGGGCGCGGGGACGACCGCCGGCGCCGGCGTCTGCACCGACGCGGGAGGAGCCGCCGGCTCGGCCGGCCGGCCCTTGGCGGCGGCGAGGCGGGAGGCGAGGTTCACGACGCCGCCCGGTGCGTCGAGGCGGAGGTCACGACGCCGCCCGGTGCATCGCGGCGGAGGTCACGACGCCGCCCGGTGCTTGGCGCGGTAGCGGCCGGGCTTGACCAGCGGGGTGGCGGCGAACCGGGAGACCAGCCGGCGCAGCTCCTTGGCCGCCGGGTCCTTGCCGTTGCCGGCGAGGATCGGCACGCCCTGGTTGGTCGACGCCGGGACCGCGGGCGACCGCGGGACGACGACGTCGACCCCGGTGCCGATCGCGGACTCGACGTCGCGCTGCGACAGCCCGCTCTTCGGGTCGGCCATGTTCATGACCACGTGCCGGCCGGCCGGGATCATGCCGAGCTCGCCCAGCACCTGCACCTCCTTGCGCAGGCCGCGGACGCCGGGCACGTCCATGCTGCTGAGCAGGACCACGTCGGTGGCGCCGTCGATGGCGGCCAGCGTGTGCTCCGAGAGCCCCGGTGCGGTGTCGACGACGACGTAGCGGAACTCCCGGGACAGGGCGGTGAGCAGCCGGGTGACGTCCTCGGCGGTGACCGTGTCCCCGGCGGCCGGCGACTCCGACCCGCAGACGGCGAACAGCCCGCTGGGGTGCTGGGTGAGGAAGGTCTTGAGGACCATGGTGTCCTGGCTGGCCGGGCCGTGGACGGCGTCGGGCAGCGTGTACTCGGGCACCAGGCCGAGCGCGGAGGCCACGTCGCCGAACTGCACGTCGAGGTCGACCAGCACGGTCCCCTGCGGGGCCGTGGCGGCCAGGCCGACGGCGAGGTTGGTCGCCACCGTCGTCTTGCCCACGCCGCCCTTCGGGGAGGCCACGGTGACGACGCGGCCGGTGAAGCGGGCGGTCTCGTCCAGCGGCCGCAGCACCCGGCGCCGGTCGGCGGCGGCCGCGCCGGCGCGCTCGACGGCCGCGGCAAGGTCGGCCGGCTCGGCGCGCGGTGGCACCAGGTCGCGGATGCCGGCCCGCATCGCCGCCTGCCACAGCTCCGGCGTGGGCTCGGCGACGAGGACGACGCTGATGCCTGGGCACTGCACGTCCAGCCGGCCGGCCAGGGTCAGCACCTCGTGCAGCGGCGCCAGCGGGCCGACGAGCAGGACGTCGGGCAGCTCGTTGTCGGTCAGCAGCTCGAACAGCCGCGCCGGGTCCCCGGGCAGCCGGCCGGGGGGCAGCACCTGGACGTCGCCGTCCACGGCGACCGCGACCGCCTCCCGCAGGTCGTCGCCGGCGCCGGCGAGCACGACGCGGCTCATTCGGTCGCCTCCGCGGCCACGGCGCCGAGAGCGGCGAGCAGGTCGCCGTAGACGTTGCCCTGGGTGACCACGCGGGTGCCGGAGGTGTCGGCGCCCTCGCGCTCGAGCGCCAGCCACACCTTCGCGTGCTCCATGCCGAAGACCACCCGCTCGGCGTCCCGGGCCGGCAGGGCCATGGTGACCATCACGTTGCCGGTCGGGGCGACGCTGGAGGCCGAGGCGGTCTCCACGTCACCGCCCTCGGTGCCGGCGGGCGCGGGCGCGCCCTGGACCTGGGTGACGAGGACGCCGTGCAGGGTGGCGTGCGTGGTGCCGATCTGCTCGTCCTCGGGGTCGGCGTCGATGTTGCCCTGCAGCTCCATCGAGATGTAGACGCCGATCTCGTCGCCGGCGGCCAGCCGGCCCCCGACCGCGCGCTGCGGCTCGAGGACCACGCTCACCTCCGACAGCCCCTCGGGCACCGGCACGGTGCCGGGCGCCTGCAGGTCGCCGGGCGCGGCGAACCGGCCGGCCAGCAGCTGCTCGCCGGGCTCGAGGTCCGCGGTGGCGACCCGGCCGGTGAGCTGGTCGAGGTCGGTCACCCGCCCCTCGACCGCCGCCTTGGCGGGCAGCACCTCGGTGCGGACCAGGTCGGCGACCTCCTCGGCCGGGGTGCCCTCGGGGATCGGCTGGTCGACCACGAGCACCTCGACCGTGCGCACCCCGGCGAGGGCGCGGGCGTCGGCGCCGCGCACGTAGGCCAGCAGCACCACGGTGCCGGCGGCCACGAGGACCAGCGCCGCGACGGCGGCGAGCAGTCGGCGTCTCACGGAAGGGCCCCTATCGGATCAGTCGGAGGACGGACGCGCCCAGGTCCGGGGCGTCGGTGCTGGTGTCGAAGGCGCCGGAGGCGTCGACGAAGCGGGTGAAGTAGCCGCGGATGCAGCGCTCCTCGCCCTTGCAGGGCTCACCGGAGTCGAAGAGCCCGCCGAAGTGGTAGCCGGTGATCGTGAAGGCGGCGTAGCCGTAGACCTCGTACCAGGCGCCACTGCCGGTGCCGCCGGCCTCGTCGAAGATCGGGAGCAGCACGGTCCGGCCGACCAGGGCCGCGACGTCGCCGACCGAGCAGCCCTGCGAGGGGTTGTTGCCCGGCTCGGAGTCGAAGCGGTTGCCCATCCGCGTGGTGGCCTTGCAGGTGTTGCCGCCGTCGGACTCCAGCCAGCCGAAGCCGCCGGGCACGAACATGCGCGAGGGGCCGGTGCAGCCGGTGTCGGACTTCTTGGGCAGCACGATGGTGCGTTCCGTGGTGCCCGAGGGCATGCCGCCGCCGGTCTGGGCCTGCCACTCGCACCAGGAGAAGATCAGCGGCAGCATCGCCGTCCCGCCGCTGGGCGCGCCCCAGGTGACGGTCGCCGTCGCCGAGACGGAACTCGCGTCGTGGCCGATGACCGGGGCGAACCAGTGCTCGCGGGGGGCGCTGCCGGTGACCGTCACGCGGGTGGGCCCGCTCTGCAGCACCGGCGGGGCCGCGGTGGCCGCGCCGGCGCCGGCGGCGGCCTCGTCGTTGGCGTCGACCAGCTCCTGGGCGGTGGCCTGCATGTCGCCGCAGGCGCCGCGGGCGCAGTCGCGGGCCACGGCGAGGGCGGCGGCGTCGGCGGCGACCTGGAGGCGGGCCTTGTCGGCGTAGAGGGCGCCGACGTCGACGGCGATCGCGGTGAAGCCGAGCAGCGGGACGAGCAGGACGGACAGCAGCACGGCCACCGCGCCGCGCTCGCCGGCCAGCCGGCGCCGGACGCGGGCCTGCAGGGGGCGGGTCAGCCGTTGCACCGCATGACCCCCGTCCCGGTCAGGTCGACGTCGGCGCCGAAGAAGCCGGTCAGGAAGGGCATCGGGTAGCTGATGGTCACCCGCACGTTGGCCGTCGTCGTGGCGGTCATCGGGCACGCGGCGGGCGTGATGGCGATCTGGGCGTCGGTGATCGCCGGGTCGAGGGTGGGGGCGGCGTCGCGGACGGCGGCGCGGGCGGCGGCCGGGTTGCTCTGCAGCGCCATGACCCGGGCGCCCTCGCGGGCCGCCGCGGACAGGGTCCCCTGGACCTGGAAGGCGTGGCCGAACTCGACGATCCCGAGGACCAGGATCATCAGCAGGGGCACGATCAGCGCGAACTCGACGACGCTGGCGCCGCGCTCGCGCTGCAACCGCTTCCTCATGTCAGCCTCCCTCCCTGGACGCTGCGGCCGGGCGTCGTGGCGACTCGTCGTCGCCACGACGCCCGGAGTGGGGTCTGGCTGGGTCAGCTGGCCCCGCCGGCGGCGTTGGCGCCCTCGAGGCCGGTCAGCACCTTGTCGAAGAGGTCCTTGAGCTCGGGGCCGAGCAGGACCAGGGTCGCGATGATCGCGACGGCGATCAGGCCGACGAGCAGGCCGTACTCGACGGCGGTGGCCCCCTTCTCCTCCCGCTCGACGCGGTCCTTGGCGAGGGAGACGAGGGTGACGAGGGTGGCGAGCGGGTTCAGCACGGTTCTCTCCTGTGGGGGTGGGCCGCCGGTCCGGATCGGTCGACCCGGCCAGCCACGGCGCTGGGGACACCGTCGGGCAGGAGGTGCGGAGACTTGAGGGTCCTTCACCCCGTCCACGGACAGGGTTCATCCTCCCGGTGCGCTCCGCAGCCGGGCGGTCACTGTGAGTGTTCGGGCTTCGTCAGGGAACGAGCGGGGCCAGGACCACCAGTCCGGTGCCCAGCAGCAGCGCCGGGCCGAAGGGCAGCTCCGTGCGCAGTCCCACGCGACGGACCGCCATCAGCACCAGGGCCAGCACCGCCTGGACGGCGAACCCGGTGAACAGGCCGAGCACGACGTGCGGCCAGCCCAGCCAGCCGAGGTACAAGCCGAGGACGGCGCCCAGCTTCACGTCCCCCATCCCCATGCCGCGCGGTGAGACCAGCGCCATGGCCAGCAGCACGCCGAACACCGCCGCGGCCGCGAGCACCGCGCGCAGCAGCGCCGGCCACTCCCCCGCGACCGCCGCGGCGCCGGCGAGCAGGACGCCGCCCGCGACCAGGGTGGGCAGCACGACCCGGTTGGGCAGCAGCGAGTGCCGCCGGTCGATCGCGGCCAGCAGCACCCCGACGATGGCCAGCAGGAGGTAGGCGGGCAGCTCGGCGGAGACGCCGAACCGCCACGCGGTCAGCGCACACAGCGCGGCGGTCAGGAGGACCAGGGCCGGCCGCGCCGCCGGCCGCTCCTCCACGTGCCGGTCCCGGGACGGGATCGCCGGTGCGCCCGCGGGCACCCGGGTGTTCCGGCTCCGGGTCCGCCGCCCGGCGGCCGGCCACGGGAAGCTCGCCGCAGCCCGGTCGACCGCCACGCCCGCGGCCAGGCCGAGGAGCGCGACGACCCCGGTGGCGGCAGCGGTGGCGGACACGGCGGTCACGATGGCACGACGCGACGTGCAGGCCGGTGAGCGAAATGCGCCCCCTTCGGGTGAGATCCCGGGCCCCGTCACGGTGGCAGGATCTCGGCGGCCGGCGAACGGGTCGGCCCGGGACCGCACGAGGAGGACGCATGGAGCCCGGGACGCCGTCCGCCCTCCGCCTGCCCGACGGGCGCGAGCTCGCCTGGTCCGAGTGGGGGCCGGCGGACGGGCGGCCGGTGCTGTTCTGCCCGGGGGCCGGGATGAGCGGCGTCCTCGGCTTCGGTACCGGTGAACTGTCCGGCCTGGGCCTGCGGCTGCTCGCGCTCGACCGCCCCGGCCTGGGGCGGTCCTCCCCGGACCCCGCGAAGACGTACGCGTCCTGGGCGGACGACGTCGGGCACCTGGTCGCCGCGCTGGGCCTGCAGCGCGTCCTCGGGGTCGGCTTCTCGCAGGGCGCCCCGTTCGCCGTCGCGCTGGCAGGCGCCGGCCTGCTGGACGCGCTCGCGCTCGTGGCCGGGCAGGACGACCTGCGCGCGCAGCGACGCCTGCTGGTGCCCGAGGTGGCGGGCATGCTCGACGCCGCCGACGCCGACCCGGCCGGCTTCGAGCGGGAGATCGCCCGGGTCGCGACGGCGGACTGGCTGTGGGACGTCGTCCTCACCACCGCCGCACCGGTCGACCGCGCCCGCTACGAGGGCACCGACCTCGGCGGCGCCGTCCGTGCCGCGCTCGACGACGGGTTCCGCCAGGGTGCCGCCGGTTACGCGCGCGACCTGGTGACCGCACTGGGGCACTGGCCGGTCCGCCCCGAGGACCTGACCGTGCCGCTGCACCTCTGGTACGGCGCGCACGACACCAGCACCGTCCACTCCCCCGACCTCGGCCGCGGCCTGGCCGCCCGGATCCCCCGCGCCCGGCACACCGTGCTCGACGACGAGGGCGGCGCGCTGCTGTGGACCCGCGCGCGGGACGTGCTCAGCGCGCTGGCTGCCTGACCACCGGCACGGTCCGTGCACGTCGTCCCGGGACTGTCGCAGGCGCTCCGTGCTCGTCTGCGTGCCGCTCGCCGCCACCGGGACTGTTCCTCACGGACCGAGGCGACCGGATCGTCGTCACCGTCGGGCAGGCTGCGCGCGTGACCTTCGACGCGACGCTCGTGCGGTGGCCCGGTGCCGGCGGCTGGGTGTTCGCGCCCGTGCCGCCGGAGCACGCGCCGGAGACCGCTGGTCCCTTCGGCCGGGTTCCGGTGACCGCGACCGTCGACGGGCGCACGTGGTCGACCAGCGTCTGGCGCGACCGCGCGGCGGGCTGGCTGCTCCCCGTGCCCGCGCGGATCCGGCGGGGCAAGGACGACGGCGACGTCGTCACGGTCGACGTCGAGGTGGATCCCGTCCGGTTGTGAGAACCTGTCGCTGACCTGCGGGAACTGTCGTACCCCGGCCGTAGCCTGCGGGATGTGGAGGAGGTCGCCGAGTACGTCTCGCCGGTGGAGCGCGCGCTCGCCGGCTGGCTGCTGGAGCGGCCGGTGTCGATCCCTCGGCTGCCGGTGGCGCTGCTGTCGCGGGAGCAGAAGGCCGCCGAGCTGCAGCGGG
>NZ_JBHSGR010000012.1:0-141014 GCF_042654585.1 Geodermatophilus arenarius | reverse complement strand
GGCCCAGGCCGCCGCCCACGTCGCCGCCCTGCGGCGCGCGCCCGTCTCCGCCGCCGCGCCGGGGCCCGCGCTGCTGCTGGCGGGGGCGGCCGCGCTGGTCGCGCCGGAGGAGGAGGCGCGGGGGTGCTTCGAGGCCGCGCTCGCCGTCCCCGGGGCGCAGGAGCACCCCTTCGAGCTCGCCCGGGTGCGGCTGGCGCACGGGGAGCACCTGCGGCGGGCGCGGGCGCCCGGCGCCGCCCGCGGGCAGCTGGCCGCGGCGCTGGAGGTGCTCGAGCGGCTCGGCGCGACCCCGTGGGCCGCGCGCGCGTCGGCGGAGCTGCGGGCCACCGGGCCGTCCGCGCGCCGCACGGACGGCGGGCGGGGCCCGGCCTCGCTGACCGCGCAGGAGTACGAGATCGCGATGCTCGCCGCCTCCGGGCTGTCGAACAAGCAGATCGGCACCCGCCTGTTCCTCTCCCCCCGCACCGTCGGGGCGCACCTCTACCGCGCGTTCCCCAAGCTCGGCGTCACCGCCCGCGCCGCGCTGCGCGACGCGCTGGCCGGGGTGCCGACCCCGCGACCGCCGTCCGAGCGGTGACGGCGGTCGATCGACCGATGCCGCCGGGCGGCCGCCCCGGCACAGTCGGGACGTCGTCGGGAGGAGCCGCCATGTCCCTGATCTCCCGCGGGTTCGGCCACCGCGCCTCGGCCGCGACCCCGGCCGACCGGCTGCCACCCGGGCAGTACGACGTCGGCGACGCCTTCCCCGTGCTCTCCGCCGGGCCGACCCCGCGCACGCCCCTGGCCGAGTGGGACCTCACCGTCCAGGGGGAGGTCGACGGCGTGCGCCGCTGGACCTGGGACGAGTTCCGGGCGCTGCCCCGCGAGTCCGTCTCGGTCGACATCCACTGCGTCACCAAGTGGTCGAAGTTCGGCACCCGCTGGGAGGGCGTCGCCGTCGACACGCTGCTGGCCGACCTCCCGCCGGCGGCCGCCTTCGTGCTGGCGTTCTGCGACGGCGGGTACACCACGAACCTGCCGCTCGCCGACGTCACCGGCGGCCGCGCCTGGGTGGTGGACACCTACGAGGGCGAGCCGCTGCCCCCGGAGCACGGCGGGCCGGCCCGGCTGCTGGTGCCCCACCTGTACTTCTGGAAGAGCGCCAAGTGGCTGCGCGGCTTCGCGCTGAGCCGGGTCGACGAGCCCGGCTTCTGGGAGACCTTCGGCTACCACGACCGCGGTGACCCGTGGCTGGAACAGCGGTACAGCGGCGACTGACCTGGCTGCCGGCGACGCTGACCGGCGGCGTCGCCGAGACGGCCCGGGTGCGGCGGCTGTCCTTCGAGGTGCCCGGCTGGACCGGGCACCTCCCGGGCCAGCACGTCGACCTCCGCCTCACCGCGGAGGACGGCTACACGGTGCAGCGCAGCTACTCGATCGCCTCCGCGCCCGAGGAGCCGGCCGTCTCCCTGCTCGTGGAGCGGCTGCCCGACGGCGAGGTGTCGCCCTACCTGACCGACGAGCTGCGCGCGGGCGACGTGCTGGAGCTGCGCGGCCCCATCGGCGGGTACTTCGTGTGGTCGGCGCGCGCGGACTCCGAGCGCGGCGAGCGCCGGCCGGTGCAGCTGGTGGCCGGGGGCGCGGGCGTGGCCCCGTTCCTGTCGATGCTGGAGCACCGCCGCCGCACCGGCGGGACGACGCCGGTCCGCCTCCTGTACTCCGCGCGCAGCGCCGAGGACCTCCTCGGCCGCGGCTCGCTCGGGCCGGAGACCACGGTCACCCTCACCCGCGCCGCGCCGCCCGGGTGGACGGGCCCGACCCGCCGGGTGGACCGCGCGCTGCTGGAGGAGCACGCCTTCGGCCCGGAGGCGCGGCCGCGCACCTTCGTCTGCGGCCCGACCTACTTCGTGGAGGACGTCGCCACGGCGCTGGTCGACCTCGGCCACGACCCGTCCGCGGTCCGGCTCGAGCGCTTCGGCGGCTGACCGGCGGGGGCCGGCGGCCGCGGTCAGACGCCGGCCGGCACCGGCGGGGTCACGCCGCGGGCGAGCGAGTCCAGCGCCCGCAGGATGACGTCGGCCACCACTTGCGGCTGCGAGATCATGACCGCGTGCGAGCCCTCGGTCTCGACGACGTCCGCGCCGGCCCGCCGGGCCATGGCGCGCAGCACGTCGGTGCCGGCGGCCCGGTCGCCGGTCGGCACCACGGCCCACGACGGCAGGGTGCGCCAGGCGGGGGTGCCGCTCGGCACGGTGAAGCCGAGCACCGACACCGGCCGCTGGGTCGCGGCCATCACGGCGGTCACCGCGGACGGGAGGTCCGCGGCGAAGGCGTCGTGGAAGCGGTCGGCGCGGATCACCCACTCCGTCCGCGGCCCCTCGGGGGTCGGGTAGGAGCGCTCCTCGAGCGCGCCCATCAGGACGCTGTCGACCGACCCGCCCTCGACGTCGGCGAGGAGCTCGCCCTCGTCCGGCGCGAACGCCGCGACGTAGACGAGGCCGACCACGTCGTCCGCGCGGGCGGCGGCGTTGGTGACCACCGCGCCCCCGTAGGAGTGGCCGACGGCGAGCACCGGGCCCGGGACCTGCTGCAGCGCGGCGGCGACGTACTCGGTGTCGGCGGGGATCCCGCGCAGGGGGTTGGCCACCGCCTGCGCGCGGACGCCGGCCGCGAACAGGCGCGCGATCACGCCGTTCCACCCGGAGCTGTCGGCGAACGCGCCGTGCACCAGCACGACGGTGGGGACGGGAGGGGCACCGGTCACGACGACCTCCTCGGGGGTGCGGGGTCCGCCTCCCACGCTCGTTGCCCCGCGGACGGCGGGGCATCGGTCATCTGACCGTTGCCGAGGTCGTGCTGATCCAGTCGTCGATGGTCTCCCACCAGCGGTAGAGCCAGTCGGTCAGCTCCGCCTCGCCGCGCGGCACCTCCGCGGCCGGGATGAACCACCACCGCAGGTGCAGCGTCTTGTCGATGGGCAGCCCCCGCCACACGTCCCGGACCGTGCTCAGGTGCTCCAGCCCGGTGTGCGCGACGAGGACGACGTCGGCGTGCGGGGCCGCCTGCAGCGCCGCGACGACGCCGCCGGGACGCGGGGGCAGCAGGTTCCGCATCGCCTCCGCCCGCCGCACGGCCGCCAGCAGCCCGCGCTCGCGCAGCCGCTGGACGGCCCGCACCTTGCGCCGCGGCGTGTAGTTCGCGCCCTCGGGGAAGATCAGCAGCGCGTCCTCCTCGCCCAGGTCGCGGGCGAGGTCGCCGATGGCCTCCTCCGGGCTCCGCCCGGCCGCCGGGTCGGCGGAGACGAAGGAGTTGGGCAGCCGGTTGAGGTAGACGTCGACCAGCGGGTCCAGCTGCAGCACGTCCTTGAGCACGATCCGCGGCTGGCGCAGGTGGTCGCGGTTCATCAGCGTGTGCACCAGCAGGAACGAGTCGCCGGGGCCGGCGTGCCGGGAGAGGACCACCATGGCGTTGGTCGAGCCGGGCACGCCGTCGTCCAGCGGCGACCAGGACTCCCCGTCGGTGACCAGCCGCAGCGCGAACAGCCGCTGCGCGGTCCGCATGAGCACGTCGAGCAGCACCCGCAGCACCGTGTAGTGCGCCGCCCGGGAGCGCGGGGAGTCCAGCCGGCGGCCGAAGCCGGCGGCCACCCACAGCACCGCCGCGGCGGCCAGCCCGGCCACCTCGAGGCCGAGGTAGACCAGCCCGAAGCACAGCAGCCGCAGCGCGCGCAGCCGCCCGGGCAGGAAGAACGAGACGAGCACCGCCACGACGGCGAGCACCGGCAGCAGGAGGACGGCGAGCGCGAGCACGCCGACCAGGAGCGGGCCGGCGACCCGGCGGACGCGGCGCGGGGGCAGCACCTCAGACTCCCCCGCCCGGGCCGGCGGCGACCCGGTCCAGGTACTCCCCCGCCGCGGCGCGGGCCCGCTCGATGCGGGCCGGCACGCCGGAGAAGTCGCGGTAGCGCAGGTTGGCCGCCCCCGGCGGGTCCGGGTCCCCGGCGGGCAGCACGTGCACCGTGACCCCCTCCGGCAGCGTGGCGAGGTCGGTGGTGAACCGATGCCGGCGGGCGATTTCGAAGGCGACCGTGGCGACCTCCCACGGCCGGGCCGGCGGGGACAGCGGCCGGTCGATCCGCCCGACGTGCAGCACGTAGACGGTGCCGGCGCCCAGCGTCACCGCGCGGCCGACCGGGATGCTGTGCACCAGGCCGCCGTCGAGGTAGTGCTCGCCGTCGACCTCCACCGGCGGCAGCAGCCCGGGGACGGCGCAGGAGGCGAGCACCGCGTCGACCAGGTCGCCGTCGGTGAACCAGTGCTCGGCCGCCCGCTCGATGCTCGCCGCGACGCACTGGAACGGGACGGGGAGCTCCTCGAACGTCGACACCGGCAGGGCGTCCTCGAGCATCTCCCGCAGCGGCTCGCGCGGGTGCAGGTGCGTGCGGGTCCGGACCAGCGTGCCGACCCGGCCGAGCACCGACCCGGCGAACACCCGCCGGGAGGCCAGCTCCTCCCACACCGCGCGCAGCCGGTCCACCGCGGCCGGCGTCGGGTCGGCGGCGACGAGCGCGCCGTTGATCGCGCCCACCGAGGTGCCCACGACCAGGTCGGGCCGGACGCCGCGCTCGAGCAGCGCCCCCAGCATGCCGACCTCGGCCGCGCCGAGCACTCCCCCGCCGCCGAGGACGAACGCGGTGCCGCCGGTCGCTGCCACGCCCCGCATCGTGGCACCCGGGCGGCGGACCGCCACCCGGCCTCCCGGCACTCAGCCCACCAGCTCGGCCATCGTCCGCAGCGTCTCCGGCGGCCCGGAGACGAGCATCGTGGTGACCGGCGACGCCTCCCACGCCGCGAGGTCGTCGGCGATCTTGGCCCGCGGCCCGACGAGGGCCACCTTCTCCACCATCGCCAGCGGCACGGCCGCGACCGCCTCGGCCTTGGCGCCGGACAGGTAGAGCTCCTGGATGCGGGCGCACTCGGCCTCGAACCCCATCCGGGCGAAGACCTCGTAGTGGAAGTTCACCCCGCGGGCGCCCATGCCGCCGACGTAGAGCGCGAGCATCGGGCGCACCCGGTCGGCCGCGGCGTCGACGTCGTCGTCGACCTCCACCGGCACCGTGCACGCCACCTCGAAGTCGTCCGCGGTCCGGCGGGCGCCGGGGCGGGCGAAGCCCTCGGCCAGCGCCGCGCGGTAGTGGGCGTCGTCGTGCGGCGAGTAGAACAGCGGGATCCAGCCGTCGGCGACCTCCGCGGCCAGCGCGACGTTCTTCGGGCCCTCCGCGGCGAGCAGCACCGGGAGGTCGGCCCGCAGCGGGTGGACGGTCGGCCGCAGCGCCTTGCCCAGCCCCGTGCCGCCGGGGAACGGGATGCGGTACTGCTCGCCGTCGAGGCGGACCACCTCGCGGGCGAAGGCCTGCCGGAGCACCGCCACGTACTCGCGGGTCCGTGCCAGCGGCCGGGGATAGGGCTGGCCGTACCAGCCCTCGACCACCTGGGGTCCGGAGACGCCCAGGCCGAGGACGAAGCGGCCGCCGGAGAGGTGGTCCAGCGTGAGCGCGGCCATGGCGGTGGCGGTCGGGGTGCGCGCCGACACCTGGACGACGCCGGTGCCCAGCCGCAGCCGCGTCGTCCGGCTGCCCAGCCACGCCAGCGGGGTGAGCGCGTCGGACCCGTAGGCCTCCGCCGTCCACACCGAGTCGAAGCCGAGGTCCTCGGCGAGCGCGACCAGCTCCCCCTGACCCGGCGGCGGGCCGGCGCCCCAGTAGCCCAGCGACAGCCCCAGCCTCATCGCGCGTCCTCCCGTCGACCCGACCGATCGTTGTGCAGGTCACACCATCCTGATAGACCTGACGCCGTCGTCAAGTCCGGCCGCGGCCCGTGCCGCGCCGCCTCCGCCGGGGGTCCCCATGCGCTTCACCAGCGAGCACGCCGCGTTCCGGAAGACGGTGCGCGACGTCGTCGAGCGGGAGATCGCCCCGCACGTCGACGAGTGGGAGCGGGCCGGCACCTTCCCGGCGCACGAGCTGTTCCCGAAGCTCGGCGAGCTCGGCCTGCTGGGCCTGGAGTACGACCCCGAGTACGGCGGGCAGGGCGCCGACCACCTGTTCAGCGTCATCCTCTGCGAGGAGCTGCACCGGTCCGGCTGCGCCGGCGTCCCGATGGCGATCGGCGTGCAGACGATGATGGCCACGCCGTCGCTGCACGAGTTCGGCAGCGACGAGCTCAAGCGCCGCTACCTGGAACCCGCGATCCGCGGCACCGCGGTCTGCTCGATCGCCGTCACCGAGCCCGGCGCCGGCTCCGACGTCGCCGGGCTGCGCACCCGCGCGGTGCGGGACGGCGACGAGTGGGTGGTCAACGGCAGCAAGCTCTACATCACCAACGGCACCCAGGCCGACTGGCTGTGCCTGCTGGCGCGCACCTCCGACGAGGGCGGCCACCGCGGGATGAGCCAGATCGTCGTCCCCACCGACACCCCCGGGTTCTCCGTCTCCCGGAAGCTGGACAAGCTCGGCAACCGCTCCTCCGACACCGCCGAGCTGTTCTTCGACGACGTGCGGGTGCCGGTGTCGAACACGATCGGCACGGTCGGCCGCGGCTTCCAGCAGCAGATGGCGCAGTTCGTCGTCGAGCGGATGTTCGCCGCCTACGGCGCGGTGGGCAGCTGCCGGCACGCGCTCGAGCGCACCCGCGAGCACCTCCGGCAGCGGCAGGCGTTCGGCCGGCCGCTCGCGGCCAACCAGTACGTCGTCTTCCGGCTGACCGAGCTGTCGGCGCAGGTCGACCTGCTGCAGTCGCACAACTACGCGTGCGCGCAGGCCTACGTGGACGGCGAGGACACCACCCGGGCGGCCACGGTGGCCAAGCTGACGGCCGGCCGGCTGCTGCGCGAGGTGGCCGACGCCTGCCTGCAGTTCCACGGCGGCATGGGCTACATGGAGGAGACCTGGACCTCCCGGTTCTTCCGGGACAGCCGGCTGGCCTCGATCGGCGGCGGCGCCGACGAGGTGATGCTGCAGGTGCTGGCCCGGATGGACGGGTTCGACGCGTGAGCGGCGCCCCGCTGCTGCAGGCGCTGGTCGACGACCTCGACGCCGAGTCCGCCGACCTCGACGCGCGCGTCGCCCCGCTCGACGACGCCGCCTGGCTGACCCCGACCCCCGCGGCCGGCTGGGACGTCCGCGACACCGTCAACCACCTGCGGTTCTTCGACCGGGACGCGCTGCTCGCCGTCACCGACCCCGCCGGGTTCGCCGCGCTGGTGGCCGGCCTCGGGGAGGGCGCCGGCGAGTACGTGGAGCGGCTGACCCGCGAGGGCCGCGCCGATCCCCCGGCCGACGTGCTCGCCGCCTGGCGGTCGGGACGGGCGGCGCTCGCCGCGGCGCTGCGGGCCGCCGACCCCGGCGTCCGGGTGCCGTGGTTCGGGCCGCCGATGAGTCCGGCGTCGTTCGTCACGGCCCGGCTGATGGAGACCTGGGCGCACGGGCAGGACGTCGTGGACGCGCTCGGCCAGACCCGGGAGCCGACCGCGCGGCTGCGGTCGGTCGCCGAGATCGGCGTGCGCGCCCGGCCGTTCGCCTACGCCGTCCGCGGCCTGCCGGTGCCCGACCGCCCGGTGCGGGTGGAGCTGACCGGCCCCGGCGGGGAGTCCTGGACCTGGGGACCGTACGACGCCGCCGACGTCGTCCGCGGGACCGCGCTCGACTTCTGCCTGCTGGTCACCCAGCGCCGGCACCGCGACGACCTGGACCTCGAGGTGACCGGGCCGGCCGCGCGGGAGTGGGCGGGCATCGCGCAGGCCTTCGCCGGCCCGCCCGGCGCCGGGCGGGAGCCGCTGCGGTGACGGCGCCGCTGCGGGTGGCCAACGTGTCCGGGTTCTACGGCGACCGGCACGCCGCCATGCGCGAGATGCTCGACGGCGGTGAGGTCGACGTCCTCACCGGCGACTACCTGGCCGAGCTGACCATGCTCATCCTCGGCCGGCAGAAGGCCGAGGACCCGTCCGCCGGGTGGGCGCGCAGCTTCCTGTCCCAGCTGGAGGAGTGCCTGGGCACCGCGCTGGAGCGCGGCGTCCGGGTCGTGGCCAACGCCGGCGGGCTGAACCCGCGGGGCCTGGCCGCCGCGGTCACCGCGCTCGGGGAGCGGCTCGGGCTCCCGGTGCGGGTCGCCACCGTGAGCGGGGACGACCTGCTCCCCCGCCTCGGCGACCTCCGCGGCCGGCTGCGCGCCGGCGACCGCCCGCCCGGCGACCACGACGTGGACGACGCGCTCACCGCCAACGCCTACCTCGGCTGCCGCGGCATCGTGCGGGCGCTGCAGGCCGGCGCCGACGTCGTCGTCACCGGGCGGGTCACCGACGCGAGCCTCGTCGTCGGGCCCGCGGCCTGGCACCACGGCTGGGGTGCGGACGACTGGGACGCGCTGGCCGGCGCGACCGTGGCCGGGCACGTGCTCGAGTGCGGCGCGCAGGCCACCGGCGGCAACTACAGCTTTTTCGCCGAGCTGCTCGACGCCGACCCCGCCGCACTGGACCACGCCGGCTTCCCGCTGGCCGAGATCGCCGCCGACGGCACGTCGGTGATCACCAAGCACCCCGGCACCGGCGGCGCGGTGACGGCCGGGACGGTCACCGAGCAGCTGCTCTACGAGCTCACCGGCAGCCGCTACGGCGGGCCGGACGTCGTCACCCGCTTCGACACGCTGCGGCTGCGGCAGGCCGGCCCCGACCGGGTGGAGGTCTCCGGCGCGCGCGGGCTGCCACCTGCGGGGCTGCTCAAGGTGGCGGTCAACCGGCTCGGCGGCTTCCGCAACGCGATGACGCTGCCGCTGACCGGGCTGGAGGTCGAGCGCAAGGCGGAGCTGCTGCGCCGCCAGCTGGCCCCGGCGCTGGCCGGCGTCGAGGACGTCACCGTCACCCTGGCCCGCACCGACTCCCCCGACGCCGGCGTGCAGGAGGAGGCCGCCGCGCTGCTGCACGTCACGGTCAAGGACCGCGACCGACGCCGGGTGGGCAAGGCGTTCACCGTGCCGGTGATCGAGCTGGGCCTGGCCAGCATCCCCGGCTTCCACGCCACCTCCGCGCCGCCGAGCCCGACCCCGTACGGCGTCTACTCCGCCGCGTGGGTGCCGGCCGGCGAGGTGCCGCAGGTGGTCGGGCTGCCCGACGGGACCACCGAGACCCTGCCGTCGGCCGTCCCCGCCGCGGGGGCCGCCGACGTCCCGGAGCCGCCCGGGCCGCCCGCCTGGGCCGACGACGGCCCGACCCGCCGCGTGCCGCTGGGCCGGGTCGCCGGCGCCCGCAGCGGCGACAAGGGCGGCGCGGCCACCCTCGGGGTCTGGGCCCGCGACGACGACGGCTACGCCTGGCTGGCCGCCTTCCTGACCCCCGACCGGTTGCGCGCGCTGCTCCCCGAGGCCGCCGCGCTGCCGGTCACCCGCGAGCTGCTGCCCGGGCTGCGGGCGCTGCTGTTCCAGCTGCCCGGGCTGCTCGGCGACGGCGTCGCCGCCGGGACCCGGTTCGACCCGCAGGCCAAGGCCGTGGGCGAGTGGCTGCGCTCCCGCGTGGTCGACGTCCCCGAGCGCCTGCTGCCCCGGGAGGGAGACGGATGACGGTCCTGGACGACCGCGCCGCGGGCAACCGCGCCGCGATGCTCGAGCGGCTGGCCGAGCTGGAGGAGCAGCTCCGGCTGGCCACCGCCGGCGGCGGCGAGAAGGCGCTGGCCCGGCACCGGCAGCGCGGCAAGCTCACCGCGCGCGAGCGGATCGAGCTGCTGCTGGACCGCGACAGCCCGTTCCTGGAGCTGTCCCCCTACGCCGCGTGGGGCACCGACTTCCCGGTCGGGGCGAGCACGGTCACGGGCATCGGCGTCGTCGAGGGCGTCGAGGTGGTGGTGTCGGCCAACGACCCGACCGTGCGCGGCGGCACGTCCAACCCGTACACGCTGCGCAAGTCCGCCCGGGCGCACGACATCGCGCGGGTCAACCGGCTGCCGTTCGTCAGCCTCGTGGAGTCCGGCGGCGCCGACCTGCCCACCCAGTCGGAGATCTTCATCCCCGGCGGCCGCGGCTTCCGCGACCTCACCCGGCTCTCGGCCGCGGGCATCCCGACCGTCGCGCTGGTCTTCGGCAACAGCACCGCCGGCGGCGCCTACGTGCCCGGGATGAGCGACCACGTCGTGATGATCGAGGACCGCAGCAAGGTGTTCCTCGCCGGGCCGCCGCTGGTGAAGATGGCCACCGGCGAGGACGCCGACGAGGAGTCCCTCGGCGGCGCGGTGATGCACGCGCGGGTCTCCGGCAGCGCCGACCACCTCGCCGTCGACGAGGTCGACGCCATCCGGATCGGCCGGCGGATCGTGCGGAACCTCAACTGGCGCAAGCAGGGCCCCGGCCCCTCCCGGCCGGCCGACCCGCCGCTGCACGACCCCGAGGAGCTGCTCGACCTCGCCCCGGCCGACCTGCGGCAGCCGCTGGACCCGCGCGACGTCCTCGCCCGGGTCGTCGACGGCAGCCGGTTCGACGAGCACAAGCCGCTCTACGGCACCTCGCTGGTCACCGGGTGGGCGAGCATCCACGGCTACCCGGTCGGCGTGCTGGCCAACGCCCGCGGCGTGCTGTTCCGGCAGGACGCGGAGAAGGCCGCGCAGTTCATCCAGCTGGCCAACCAGACCGACACCCCGCTGCTGTTCCTGCAGAACACCACCGGCTACATGGTCGGCACCGAGTACGAGCAGGACGGGATCATCAAGGCCGGCTCGCAGATGATCAACGCCGTCTCCAACAGCACCGTCCCGCACCTCACCGTCAACATCGGCGCCTCCTACGGCGCCGGCAACTACGGCATGTGCGGCCGCGCCTACGAGCCCCGCTTCCTGTTCACCTGGCCCAACGCCAGGAGCGCGGTCATGGGCCCGGCACAGCTGGCCGGCGTGCTCGACATCGTCGGCCGGGCCAGCGCCCGGGCCCGCGGCCGCGACTACGACGAGGAGGCCGCGGCCGCGATGCGCGCGGCGGTGGAGCAGCAGATCGAGGCCGAGTCGCTGGCGCTGTTCCTCTCCGGCCGGCTCTACGACGACGGGATCATCGACCCCCGCGACACCCGCACCGTCCTCGGGCTCGCCCTGTCGGCGGTCCACAACGCGCCGGTGAGAGGACTGCACGACGGATGGGGGGTGTTCCGGCTGTGAGCCGCGCCCTCACGTGCGTGCTGGTCGCCAACCGCGGCGAGATCGCCCGGCGCGTGTTCGCCACCGCCCGCGCGATGGGCCTGCGCACGGTCGCCGTGCACTCCGACGCCGACGCCGGGGCGCCGTTCGTGGCCGAGGCCGACGTCGCGGTCCGGCTGCCCGGGAACACGCCCGCCGAGACCTACCTGCGCGCCGACCTCGTGGTGGCCGCCGCCCTGCGCGCCGGCGCCGACTGCGTGCACCCCGGCTACGGCTTCCTCTCCGAGAACGCGGACTTCGCCCGCGCCGTGCAGGACGCCGGGCTGGTGTTCGTCGGGCCGGACCCCGACGCCGTGGAGGCGATGGGCAGCAAGCTCGCCGCCAAGGAGCTCATGGCCCGGGCCGGGGTGCCGGTGCTGCCGAGCGTGGACGCCACCGGCCTGTCCGGGGACACGCTGGAGAAGGCCGCCGGGGAGGTGGGCTGGCCGCTGCTGGTCAAGGCCTCCTTCGGCGGCGGCGGGCGCGGCATGCGCACCGTCCGCGGGCCGGAGGAGCTCGCCGAGGCCGTCGAGGGCGCCGGCCGCGAGGCGGCGTCGGCGTTCGGCGACGGCACGGTGTTCCTCGAGCGGCTGATCGAGCGCCCGCGGCACGTCGAGGTGCAGGTGTTCGGCGACCGGCACGGGCACACCGTGGCGCTGTTCGAGCGGGAGTGCTCCATCCAGCGCCGGCACCAGAAGGTGGTCGAGGAGGCGCCCTCCCCCGCCGTCGGGCCGGAGCTGCGGCAGCGGCTGCAGGACGCCGCCGTGGCCGCCGCGCGGGCGATCGGCTACGTCGGCGCGGGCACCGTGGAGTTCCTGCTCGACGAGGGCGGCGAGTTCTGGTTCCTCGAGATGAACACCCGGCTGCAGGTCGAGCACCCGGTCACCGAGGCGGTCACCGGCCTGGACCTGGTCCGGCTGCAGTTCGACGTCGCCGCCGGGCGCCCGCTGCCCCCGGGGGCGGTCTCGCCGACGCTGTCCGGCGCCGCGATCGAGGTGCGCCTGTACGCCGAGGACCCGGCGCGCGACTGGCTGCCGCAGTCGGGCCGGCTGGCCGGGTTCGCGCTCGCCGCCGACGCCGAGTTCCGCACGCCGCCCGGGCCGGGGATCCGGCTGGACAGCGGCTTCCGCGCGGGCGACGACGTCGGCGTGCACTACGACCCGATGCTGGCCAAGGTCGTCGCCTGGGCGCCGGACCGCACGTCGGCGGCGCTCGCGCTGGCCGGCGCCCTCGCCCGGGCCCGGCTGCACGGCGTCACCACCAACCGCGACCTGCTCGTGCGGGTGCTGCGGTCCGAGGCGTTCCTCGCCGGGGAGACCGACACCGGCTTCCTGGACCGGCACGGCCTCGACGTCCTCGCCACGCCGCTGGTCGACGACGCCGGGCGCCGCGTGCACGCCGTCGTCGCCGCGCTCGCGGGAGCGGCGCTGCGGCGGGCGGCCGCGCCGGTGCTGGCCGGCCTGCCCTCGGGCTGGCGCAACAACCCGACGGTGCCGCAGACCACCGCCTTCGACGCCGGCACCGTGCGCTACCGGCTGCACCGCGGCGGCGTCACCGCCGACGTGGACGGCGAGCCGGTGGACCTCGCCGTCCTCGGCACGGCGGTGACCGGCCCCGGCCGGGTCCGGCTCGTCGTCGAGGCCGGCGGGCTGCGCGGCACCCACGAGGTGCACGTGGACGGCGACCGCAGCTGGGTCGACGGCCCCGACGGCGCGACGGCGTTCACCGAGCTGCCGCGGTTCCCCGAGCCGTCCGCCGCGGTCGCGCCCGGCTCGCTGACCGCCGGCATGCCCGGCGCCGTCACGCGGGTGGCCGTGGCCGAGGGCGACGAGGTCCGCGCCGGGCAGCTGGTGCTGGTCCTCGAGGCCATGAAGATGGAGCACCCCGTGGTCGCACCGGCCGACGGGGTGGTCACCTCCCTGCACGCCGACGTGGGCGCGCAGGTGGAGACGGGCGCGGTCCTCGCGGTCGTCACCCCCACAGCCCCCGAGAGCGGAGGAGACCGCGGTGCGTCCTGACCTGTCCGGGATCGACCCCCTGGAGCTCAACCTCGCCACCCGGTTCTCGGTGGGCGACATGCTCACCCGTTCCGCGCAGCTGTTCGCCGGCCGCACCGCCATCGTCGACGGCGAGGAGGAGGTCACCTACGCCCGCCTCGACGCCGCCGCCGAGGCCTTCGGCCGCGGCCTGCTCGACGCCGGCGTGGGCCACCAGGAGCCGGTCGCCTTCCTGCTCGGCAACTCGTGGCGGTTCGCCGCGAGCTTCTTCGGCTGCGCGAAGGCCGGGCTGGTCGCGCTGCCGGTCAACCTGATGCTGGCGCCGGAGGACGTCGGGTGGATCCTCGCCGACTCCGGCACCGCGACCGTCGTCGCCGACCCGGTGTTCCTGCCGCTGCTGGAGGCCGTGCTGCCCGGGCTGCCCGCCGTCACCCGGGTGGTCGTCACCGGCGACACGCCGCCTGCGCAGGTCGCCGGGCGGGAGGTGCTGCGCTGGGACGACGTCGCCGCCGACCCGACGCCGGTGCGGGTGCTCGTCGACGACCGCGACACCGTGCACTGCCTGTACACCTCGGGCACCACCGCGCGGCCCAAGGGCGTGCTGACCAGCCACCTGGCGGTGCACGTCGGCGTGCTGAGCAACGCGCTGCAGGTCGGCCACCGGCGCGGCGACGAGTTCTCCGTGCTGCCGATCGTGCTGCCGCTGTTCCACACCACCGCGCTGGACACCCTGCTGCTGCCGGTCCTGCTCACCGGCGGCACCGCGGTGCTGCCCGGCGGCTTCGACCCCGAGGCCTTCCTCGAGCTGGTCGAGCGCCGCCGGGCCACCCACCTGATGCTGCTGCCGATGATGTACGCCGCGCTGCTGGCGTCGCCGGGCATCCGGACGCGGGACCTGTCCTCGGTGCAGCTGTGCATCTACGCGATGGCCCCCATGCCGCAGGAGCGGATCACCGCGATCGCCGCCGCGTTCCCCAACGCGAGGGTGCTGCTGGGCTCCGGGCAGACCGAGTGCGTGCCGGCCACGGTGTTCCAGTGGCCGTCGCACCAGGAGACCAAGGCGGCGTCGTGGGGGCCGTCCACGGTCACCGTGGACACCCGGGTCATGGACCCGGCGGGCCGGCTGCTGCCGCCCGGGGAGACCGGCGAGATCGTCTACCGCGGCCCGCACGTGATGAGCGGCTACTGGAACAACCCGGCGGCCAACACCGCCGCGTTCGCGCACGGCTGGTTCCACAGCGGCGACGTCGGCCACCTCGACGACGAGGGCGTCGTGTGGTTCACCGACCGGGTCAAGGACATGGTCAAGACCGGCGGCGAGAACGTCTCCTCCGTCGAGGTGGAGCGGGTGCTGCTCGCGTCCCCGGAGATCGTCGAGGCCGCGGTGATCGGCGTCCCCGACGACCGCTGGGGCGAGGCGGTCACCGGCGTCGTCGTCCCGGCCGACCCGGACGCCGACCCCGCCGCGCTGGCCGAACGACTGCTCGCCCACTGCCGGGCGCACCTGGCCGGCTTCCAGGTGCCCAAGCGGATCGAGGTCCGCACCGGGCTGCCGAAGACCGCCACCGGCAAGATCCAGAAGCACGAGCTGCGCGACGAGTTCCGTGGCTGACGCGCCCCTGGTCACCACCGCCCGCCGCGGACCGGCGGCGGTGGTGACCCTGGACTCCCCGCGCAACCGCAACGCGCTGTCCCGGGCCCTGCTCGAGCAGCTGCACGCCGCGCTGCAGGACGCGCTCGCCGACGACGCGGTGCGGGTGCTGGTGCTCACCGGCGCCGGGCCGGTGTTCTGCTCCGGCGCCGACCTCAAGGAGCAGCGGGCCGGCGGCGGTCCCGGGCCGGTCGGCCTGCCGGAGGTCCTCACCCTGCTCATGGAGGGGCCGAAGCCCGTGGTGGCGCGGGTCAACGGCGCCGCCCGCGCCGGGGGGCTCGGACTGATCGCGGCCTGCGACCTCGCCGTCGGCCCGGCCGGCGCGACGTTCGGCTTCAGCGAGGTCCGCATCGGGGTCGCGCCGGCGGTCATCGCCGTCCCCTGCCTGCGGCGGATGGACCCGCGGGCGGCGCGCGAGCTGTTCCTCACCGGCGAGCCCTTCGACGGCGCCCGGGCGCGGGAGGCCGGCCTGCTCGACCGCGCGGTGGCCGACGGCGAGCTCGACGCCACGGTCGACGGGTTCGTGGCGCAGCTGGCGCTCGGCGCGCCGGAGGCGCTCGCCGTCACCAAGCGGCTGCTGCGCGAGCTGCCCGGCGCCGACCTGCGGGAGGACCTCGCCCGGACGGCGGCGCTGTCGGCGGAGCGGTTCGGCTCGGCCGAGGCGCGGGAGGGCATCGCCGCGCTGCTGGAGAAGCGCCGCCCGTCCTGGGTGTCCTGAGCTCAGCCCGGTCGGCCGGCGCCGCGGTCGGGCCAGGCCGAGCGGGGCAGGCCGATGGCGCCGGCCCACAGCCGGGTGAGCACCTCGACGGCGGCGTCCTCGTCGAGGTCCTCCACCGGGTCCTGCCACAGGTGCGCGAACGACTCGACCATCGCGCCGAGCGCGCTGGCCGTGGCCCGCGGCGGCAGGGAGGCGTCGGCCAGCCCCAGCTCCTGCAGCCGCTCCAGGCCCTCCATGCCGCGCCGCACGAAGGCCTCCCGGACGTCGACCCGCAGCCGCCGGAACTCCTCGCGGGTGTCGGCCAGCGAGTCCAGGACGCGCAGGATCCGGGCGTGCCGGGTGACGGCGGTCAGGTACAGCCGGTTGGCCGCCTCGATCCGCTCGTAGGGGGCGTCGGCCGGCAGCCGCGGGCCCACCGCGGTGGCGGTGAACAGGTCCTCCACCACGACCGCGACGATCGCGCGCAGCAGCGACTCCTTGGAGTCGAACCAGGTGTAGAAGGTCCCGTGCGAGACGCCGGCCCGCTCGGACACCGCGTCGATCCGGACGTCGGCGAACCCGCGCTCCTCGAACAGCTCCCGGCCGGCCTGCAGCAGCGCGGCCCGGGTGCGCCGTCCCCGGTCGGTCACGGGGAGCTGGTCCTGCTGCGGACTGGCCTGCGTGCCGGTCATCGCCCCACCTCCGCGTCCTCGGGCCCGGGCAGCCTGACACACGCCACGGGCAGTTGACGACCGCGTCAGGTCCTCGACAGACTCCGTGACCCAGGCCACAGCAGCGCGGGAGAGGGCAGACATGGACAGGGGCATCGGCAGCTGGCCGACGCGGCGGGCGTTCCTCTCCGGGGACCGCACCGCCCTGGTGTTCGGGGAGCGGCGGCTCACCTACACGGACTTCGACCGGCGCACCGACTCCCTCGCCCGCGCGCTGCGCGACCTCGGCGTCCGGCAGGGCGACCGGGTGGCCGGGCTGCTGCTCAACAGCCCCGCCTTCCTCGAGACGATGTTCGCCACCGCCAAGCTCGGCGCGGTCTTCGTGCCGATGAACCTGCGCCTGGCGCCGCCGGAGGTCAGCTACCTGCTCGCCGACTCCGGCGCCGACGTCTTCGTGTGGTCCGGGCCCCTGGCGCCGGTCGCCCGCGCCGCGCTGGGCGCCGAGGGGATCCGCGTGCGCCACCGGGTGGTGGCCGACGGCGAGGCCGGCGACGGCGAGCTCGCCTTCGAGCCGCTGCTGGCCTCCGGCGAGCCCCGGGCGCTGGGCACCGACGTCTCCGGCGGCGACCTGTCCTGCCTGATGTACACCTCCGGCACGACCGGCCGCCCCAAGGGGGCGATGCTCACCCACGACAACCACTTCTGGAACGTCGTCAACGTCCTGTCGTTCGGCCGCGGGCTCAGGGAGAGCGACGTGACCGTGACGGTCGCGCCGATGTTCCACATCGGCGGGCTGGGCGTGCACACGCTGCCGCTGCTCTACCTGGGCGGCACCAACGTCGTCCTGCCGTCGTTCGACCCGTCGCAGACCCTCGAGGCGATGGCGCGGTCGCGGGCGACCGTGCAGTTCCTCGTCCCGGCCATGTGGGCCGCGCTGACCGCGGTCCCCGACTTCGACCGGCACGACCTGTCGGCGCTGGAGCTGGCCGTCACCGGCGGCGCGCCGTGCCCGCTGCCGGTCATCGAGTTCTTCCAGGGCAAGGGCCTGCCCTTCCAGGAGGGCTTCGGCATGACCGAGACCGCGCCGGCGGTGTCGATCCTCGACGCCGACCACGTCAAGGAGAAGGCCGGCTCGATCGGCCGGGCGCTCATGCACGTCGAGGCGCGGATCGTCGACGAGGACGACCGGGACGTCGCCACCGACGTCGTCGGCGAGCTGGTGGTGCGCGGACCCAACGTGTTCGCCGGCTACTGGGGGCTGCCCGAGGCGACGGCGGAGGCGTTCCGCAACGGCTGGTTCCACACCGGCGACCTGGGCCGGATGGACGCCGAGGGCTTCGTCACCCTGGTCGACCGCAAGAAGGACATGATCATCTCGGGCGGCGAGAACGTGTACCCGATCGAGGTCGAGCAGGTGCTCTACCGGCACCCGGCGGTGCGCGAGGTCGCCGTCGTCGGGGTGCCCGACCCGCGCTGGGGCGAGACACCGGTCGCCGTCGTCGCCCTCGCCGACGGCGCCGAGGCCGACGCGGAGGGGCTGCTGGGCTACGCCCGGGAGCGGCTGGCCCACTTCAAGTGCCCGACCCGGGTGGAGTTCGTGCCCGAGCTGCCGCGCAACGCCACCGGCAAGGTGCTCAAGACGACGCTGCGCAAGGAGTACGGCGGCGCCGAGGAGGCCGTGCAGCGGTGACGACGGCCGCGCTCGCCGACCCCTGGACCACCCCCGAGCGGGTCGCGCTGCGGCGGCTGGCCCGCGACTTCGTCGCCCGCGAGGTGGCGCCGCACGTCGAGGAGTGGGAGACCGCCGGCGAGCTGCCGCGGGAGCTGCACCGCCGGGCGGCCGCCGCCGGGCTGCTCGGCGTCGCCTTCCCGGAGGAGGTCGGCGGCGGGGGCGGGGACGCGATCGACTCGGCGATCGTCACCGAGGAGCTGCTGCTCGGCGGCGGGTCGACCGGGGTCGCGGCGAGCCTGTTCACCCACGGCATCGCGCTGCCGCACGTCGTCGCGGACGGCTCCCCCGCCCTGGTCGACCGCTACGTCCGCCCGACGCTCGCCGGGGAGCTCATCGGGTCCCTCGGCGTCACCGAGCCCGACGCCGGCTCCGACGTCGCGTCGCTGCGGACGCGGGCGGTGCGCGACGGCGACGAGTACGTCGTCGACGGCGCGAAGACCTACATCACCAGCGGCGTGCGGGCGGACTTCGTCACCACCGCCGTCCGCACCGGCGGCCCGGGCCACGCCGGCATCTCGCTGCTGGTCGTCGACAAGGGCACGCCGGGGTTCACCGTCGGCCGGCGGCTGGACAAGATGGGCTGGCGCTGCTCGGACACCGCGGAGCTGTCCTTCACCGGCGTCCGGGTGCCGGCGGCGAACCTGGTCGGGCCGGAGGGCAGCGGGTTCGTCCAGATCATGCGGCAGTTCCAGTCCGAGCGGCTGAGCCTGGCGGTGCAGGCCTACGCCACCGCGGCGCGCTGCCTGGACCTGGCGCTGGACTGGGTGCGGCAGCGGTCGACGTTCGGCCGGCCGCTGTCCTCCCGCCAGGTCATCCGGCACAAGCTCGCCGAGATGGCCCGGGAGGTCGACGTCGCCCGCACCTACACCCGCGCGGTGATGCAGCGCTGGCTGGCCGGCGAGGACGTCGTGACCGAGGTGTCGATGGCCAAGAACACCGCCGTGGCCGCCTGCGACTCCGTCGTCGACCAGGCGGTGCAGGTCTTCGGCGGGCTGGGCTACATGCGGGAGTCCGAGGTGGAGCGCCACTACCGCGACGCCCGGGTCCTCGGCATCGGCGGCGGGACGACCGAGATCATGAACGAGGTCATTGCCAAACGGCTGGGCCTGTAGGCCGGGAGGCCCCTCCGCCCCGGCCGGGGCGGAGGGGCCCGCCGATCAGCCCGCGAGCTGGGCGGCCAGCTCGCCCTCGAACGCCTCCTGGACGACCTCGGCGCCGCCGGGGACGTCGGCCGGCCGCAGGATGAGGCTCTGCGTGCTCGGCGAGACGCCGGTCTCGAACCCATTGATGGGCACCAGCAGGCCGCCGGTGTCGACGTCCTCCAGCTCGCCGAACGCCGCGACGACGCCCTCGCGGGTCAGGTCGCCGCTCTCGCAGGCGGCGTCGAGCACCTGGTTCATCACGTCGCCCATCGCGTAGCCGAAGATCGCGCCGAGGCTCGGCGTGACGTTCGGGTAGGCCGCCTCGTACTGCTCGAGCAGCTCGGGCTGGGCGTCCCACGCGGTGACCGGCGAGGCCACGTAGAGGTGGTCCCTGAGCCACTGCGCCGAGGCCCCCTGCAGCAGGCCCGGCGCGAACACCGGGTTGCTGCCCAGGATCGGGACGTCGAGGCCCTGGGCCTGCGCCACCGCGGCCACCGAGGCGGTCTGCGTCGGCGCGACGGTGAGCACGATCGCGTCGACGCCGGCCGAGGCGAACTGGGTGACCTGCGCGGACATGTCCTGGTCGGTCGACTTGATCTGCGCCGGGACCACCTCCAGGCCGCGGGCCTCCGCGACGGCCTCGCTGCCGGCCAGGCCGTTCTCCCCGTACTCGCCCTCGAAGTAGATGTGCCCGACGGTGGCGCCGTCCTGCAGCAGCCCCTGGTCGAACAGGTACTGGTAGCCGTTGGCGATCTCGACGTCGTAGGTGGCGCCGAGGACGCCGGTGCCGGGGATCTCGGTGAGCGTGCGCGCCCAGGCCGACGGGAAGTTGACGATCTGGTCGCTCTCGTAGTCCCCGGCCAGCGCGGTGTTGATCGGCGACCCGATCGTCTGCTGCATCGCGAGGATGTTCGGCTCCATCGCGCTGTAGAGCTGCACGCCGGTCTGCGGCACGTAGCCGGTGTCCTGGACGTCGAGCTCGACGTCGTAGGTGTCGCAGACCTGGTTGTCCTGCCAGTACAGGGTGTTGCCGTTGGTGATGTCCTGGCCGAGCGCGGCGAAGACGCCGGTCAGGTCGGTGAGCACCCCGAGCCGGATGGTGGTGCCCTCCACCCCGACGTCGGTGGCGACGTCGCCGCCGCCCTCGCCTCCCCCGCCGCCGCCGCCGTCCGGCGCCCTGGTGCTGCAGCCGCTGACGACGACGACGGTGACGGCGGCCAGGACGGTGGCCCCCCGCAGACGCACTGCTGCTCTCATCTGGTGCTCCCTCGCGCTGGTGGGTCGGACGGATCGGGGTCGGTGCTGCGCGCACCCGAGCCCGCTGTGGCGCTCGGGGATCCGCGGCCGGGTCTGCGTCCCCGGCGGCGGAAGCGGTGGGCGATCCCGACCAGGCCGCCGGGCTCGAAGAGGACGACGAGGACGATCGCCAGGCCGAACAGGTAGCGGGCGGCGGTGCCGGCAGCGATGCCGCCCTCGCCGGGCGCGCTGACGAGCGGCAGCACGTCGGCGAACTGCTGGAACACCAGCGGCAGGGCGGTGACGAACGCCGCGCCCAGCGCCGCGCCGCCCACCGAGCCCAGCCCGCCGAGCACGATCATCGCCAGGTATAGCACCGACACGGTCAGGCCGAAGGACTCCGGCGCGATGCTGCCGATCGACAGCGCGTACATCACCCCGGACAGCCCGGCGTACATGGAGCTGACCATGAACACCCGCGCCTTGTACGCCTGCACGTTGACGCCCATGACCGAGGCGGCGACCTCGCTGTCGCGCAGCGTCTCCAGCGCCCGGCCGGGCCGGCTGCGCAGCAGGTTGCGGGCGAAGACGTAGGCGGCCAGCGCCAGGACGATGCCGAGGTACCAGAGCCGCTCGGCCTCCCGGTAGGGCACGCCGAGGACGAACAGCGTCGGGTCGCTGTTGCCGAAGCTGAACCCGAACAGCGAGAACTCCGGCACCGAGCGGCCGTTGAACCCGCCGGTGACCGGCGTCCAGGTGTTGAGCACGTGGACGCCGATGAACACCAGCCCGAGCGAGGCGACGCCGAGGTAGATGCCGCGCAGCCGGGCCGCGATCGGGCTGAACAGCAGGCCGGCCAGGCCGGCGAGCAGCACGCCGAGCACCATCCCGACGATCGGCGGCAGCTCCAGGCCGCGCAGCGCCGCCCGGGTGCCCAGGCCGCCGGACTCGCCGGAGACGTAGGTGTAGGTGATCGCGCCGACCGCGAGGAAGAACGCGTGCGCCAGCGACAGCTGACCGCTGGTGCCGACCAGGAGGTTCAGCCCGATCGCGCCGACGATCGCGCCGGCGACGGCGAAGCCGGTCCGCAGCCAGAACTCCTCGACGTACAGCGGGAGCACCAGCAGCACGACGAGGGCCGCCACGAGCAGCACCGGCCGGAGCCAGCGCAGCAGCGGGGAGCGGCCGGGCCGGGAGGTGTCCGCCGCCGCCGTCCGGCCGCGCGCCCCGGTGGGGGCGGAGAGGGTGTCAGACACGTGTCAGCTCCTTGGTCCCGAACAGGCCGGAGGGGCGGACGAGCAGCACGACGATCATCACGACGTAGGGCGCGACCTCGCCGAAGCCGCGGCCGAGGAAGGACAGCTGCTCCTGGTAGCCGGCCGCGAGGGCCTCGGTGATCCCGATGAGCAGCCCGCCGACCAGCGCGCCGCCGGTGGAGTCCAGGCCGCCGAGGATCGCCGCGGGGAACGCGCGCAGCGCGACCGTGTAGGCCGCCGCGCTCACGCCCGGGGTCGGGGCGCCGACGAGGAACAGCGCCGCCACCGCGGCGAGCACCCCGGCGACGACCCAGGCCAGCGCCGACACCCGGCCCTGCCGGATGCCCATCAGCGCAGCGGCCTCGCCGTCCTCGGCCGAGGCGCGCATCGCCACGCCCCAGCTGGAGTACTTGAAGGCGACGAAGAACGCGACGATGAGGACGGCGGCCACGCCCATGGCGATCAGCCGGTTCTCGCTGATGCCGACGCTGCCGATGCGGACCGAGTCGCTGCCCCACGGGTGCGGGACGTTGAGGATGTCCGGGCCGATCTGCCGGATGAGCTCGGTCAGGATGACGATGTCGACGCCGATGGTGACGATCGCCAGGCTGATCACCGGGGCGCCGCGGAGCTGGTTGATGACCAGCCGCTCGACGAGGAACGCCGCCAGCGCCGTGAACCCGACGCCGACGAGCACCGCGGGCAGGAAGCCGATCGGGCCCGACAGCCGGGCGATCGTGTAGGCGCCGAGCAGCAGCAGCGACCCGTGGGTGAAGCTGACCACCTCGCTGGCCTTGAAGATGATCACGAAGCCGAGCGCGATGAGCGCGTAGATGGCGCCCAGCGAGATGCCGTTGAGCAGCAGGGACAGGAACTGGGTCACGGCCGGCTCCCCGGGGCGTCGGTGGCGGTGGCGCCCCGGGCGGCGGCGCCCTCGGCGGGATGCTGGGCGGCGGGATGCTGGGCGGCGGGGTGCTGGGCGGCGGGGTGCTGGGCGGCGGTGTGCTGGGCGGCGGTGTGCTGGGCGGCGGCCTCGGCGGGGCCGACCTCGGTGCCCGAGCCGAGGTAGGCGCGGATGACCTCGGGGTCGGACTGGACCTGCGCCGGGGTGCCGTCGGCGATGCGGCGGCCGAAGTCGAGGACGGTCACCCGGTCGGCCAGCGACATGACCATCCCCATGTCGTGCTCGACGAGGATGACCGAGATCCCCAGCGCCGAGCGGATCTCCCGGATCGCGTCGGCCATCCGGTCGGTCTCCTGGGCGTTCATCCCGGCGACCGGCTCGTCGAGCAGCAGCAGCCGGGGCTCGATGCACAGCGCCCGGGCCACCTCGACCCGCTTCTGGTCGCCGTAGGACAGCACGCCGACGGGCGTGTGCAGCTTGGCGCCAAGGTCGAGGAACTCGGCGATCTCGCGGATGCGCTCGCCGTGGACCCGCCCCTCCCGGGTGGCCCGCGGCAGCCGCAGCCCGGAGGAGAGGAAGCCCGCCTTGGTGAGGTGGTGGCGGCCGAGCATGAGGTTCTCGGCCACCGTCTGCGTGCCCGACAGCGCGATGTTCTGGAACGCGCGGGCCACGCCGACGCCGGCGATCTGGAACGGCCGCATCGCGCTCAGGCGGGCCTGGCCGAACCGGACCTCCCCCGCGCTCGCGCGGTAGACGCCGGAGAGGACGTTGAACAACGTCGACTTGCCGGCGCCGTTGGGCCCGATGACGGCGTGGATGGCGCCCGGGGCGACGGTGAACGAGACGTCGTTGAGCGCCTTGATCGCGCCGAAGGAGACGCTGACGCCGTCGACCTCGACCGGCGGGACGTCGTCCCGGGTGGTCGCCGCGGTCACGCCGTCCACCGCGAGAGGGTGCGGCGGGGCGCCCGCTCGACGCGCTCCGCGGCGGGCCCGGCGCCGGTGTGGCCGAGGTAGAGCCGCTGCACCTCGTCGGTGGCGGCGAGCTCGCGGGCGTCGCCGGACAGGGACACCTCGCCGACGTCGAGGACGTAGGCGCGGTCGGCGACGCCGAGGGCCATCGTCGCGTTCTGCTCGACCAGCAGCACCGACGTCCCCTGGCGGTTGATCTCGGCGATCACCTCGCCGATCTGGCCGATGACGCGGGGCGCGAGGCCCAGGGACGGCTCGTCGAGCAGCAGCAGCCGCGGGCTGGCCATGAGCGCGCGGCCGATGGCGAGCATCTGCTGCTCCCCGCCGGACAGCAGCCCGGCGCGCTGCCCGGCGCGGTCGCGCAGCACCGGGAACAGGTCGTGCACGCGGGTGACGGCGCGGGCCTTGGCGGCGCGGTCGCGGTTGCCCATGCCGCCGGCGCGCAGGTTCTCCTCCACGGTGAGCCGGCCGAAGATCCGCCGCCCCTCCGGGACCTGGACCACGCCCCGGCGCACGATCTGGCCGGGGTCGCGGCGGGTGAGGTCGGTGTCCTCGAAGCGCACCGTGCCGGCGTCGACCCGGCCGCGGTGCAGCCGCAGGGTCCCGGAGACGGTGCGCAGCAGCGTGGTCTTGCCCGCGCCGTTGCTCCCGAGCACGGCGACGACCGAGCCGTCGGGGACCTCCATCGACACGCCCCTGACGGCCTGGACGACGCCGCCGTAGCTCACCTGCAGCCGGTCGACGGTCAGCACGGCGCCACCGGCTCCCGGAGCACCCCGTGTGATGTGTGCCACATGCCGACGGACCATAGGGGGAACGTCGAGATCGCGGCCCCGGCCGGGACGGGACCGTGACCTGCCGGTGATACGGCACCGCGCGGTGCCGTCCGCCGGCGGCGTCGCCCGGGCGCGGTCAGGTGCCGGCGACGTCGAGCACGCGGACCGTGCCGTCGCCGGAGTTGGTGACGAGCAGCCGGCGCCCGTCCGGGGTCACGGTGACGCTCGTCGGATCGGTCCCGGTGGGGATCCGCGCGGTGACGGCACCGGTGGCGGCGTCGACCACGGCCACGGTGCCGTCCTCCACGTTGGCGGTGTAGAGGTGGCGGCCGTCGGGGGCCCAGGTGACGTCCTGCGGCCCGGCGCCGACCCCGGGCACGGTGGCCACCACGGTGTCCGTCGCCGGGTCGATGAGCGTGACGTCGTCGCTGATGTAGCCGACCACCGCGATCCGCGTCCCGTCCGGCGAGGTCTCCAGGGCGTGCGGCCCGTCGCTGACGGGGACGGTCGCCAGCACCCGGTGGTCCTCGAGGGACAGGACGGTCACCACGTCGGAGAAGTGGTTGGTGACGTACGCGGCCTCGCGGCCGGGCACGAAGGCGACCCAGTGCGGGGACGGCGCGACGTCGACCCGGTCCACCAGCGCCCCGGTGGCGGCGTCGAGGACGTCGAGGTGGTCCTCGTCGTAGTAGGGCACGTACAGCAGCCGGCCGCCGGGGTCGGTCGCCATGGCGTACGGCCCGCGGCCCACCGGCACGGCGCCGGCCACCGTGTCGGTGGCGGTGTCGATGGTGACGACGGCGTCGGTGGTGAACTCCTCGTCGTAGGCGGAGACGAAGACCCGGCTCCCGTCCGGGGAGGTGGTGACCATCTGCGGCGGCGCCTGCGGCACCGGGATGGTCGCCGTCACCTCCGCGGTGTCGGGGTCGATGCGGAGGACGGCGCCGAGGACGGGGTCGGCGACGTAGGCGGAGCGGCCGTCGGGGGTGACCGCGAGGTGGTGCGGCGACGAGCCGACCGGGACCGCGGGGCCGACCCCGGGCTCAGCGGCGCTCGCCGCGGGCGCGGGCGCCGCGGACGACGCGGCGGGGCCCGACGGCGCAGCGGCGTCCCCGGCGTGCGCGCCGGGCGCGTGCTCGCCCACGCCGGCCGACGTCGCCGCCGCGCCCGCCTGCGGCTCGGGGGACCCGGAGCCCCCGGACCACAGGAGCGCCCCGACCACGACCGCGGCGAGAGCCACCGCCCCGAGGCCCAGCGCGATCCCGCGCCGGCGCGTCCGCCGCCGGTAGTGCTTCCCGTGCGTGACCGTGTGGTGCAGGTCCATGGCTCATCGCCCCGTCGACCGTCCGGGTGTGCGTGTCGCAGGGGATGGATGGTCGGGGCCTGCGCGGCCCCGGACAAGGGGGGACGGTGCCGGCAACGCGACCGGCGTCACCCGTTGCACGCACCAACCACCTGGGACCCTGAGGTCATGACCCCCTCCCGCTCGCCGCGCGCCCTCGTGCCCGTGCTGCTCTTCGTGGGGACGGTCGTCGCCGTCATCAGCAGCCTGGGCGCGCCGCTGGTCCCCGCGATCGCCGCCGCGACGGACGCCCCGCTGCCCGACGCCCAGTGGTCGCTGACCGCCACGCTGCTGGTCGGCGCGGTGGCCACGCCCGTGGTGGGCCGGCTCGGTGACGGGCCGCACCGGCGCCGCGTCGTCCTCGCTGTGCTGGCCGTGGTGACCGCCGGTGGCGTGCTGGCGGCCCTCCCCCTGGGGCTGGGGTGGCTGGTCGCCGGGCGGGCGCTGCAGGGCCTCGGGCTCGGGCTGACGCCGCTGGCCATCGCCACCGCCCGCGAGGCGCTGACCGGTGAGCGCTCCCGGTCGACGATCGCCGCGCTGTCGCTCACCGTCGTCGCCGGCGTCGGCCTCGGCTACCCGCTGGCCGGGCTGGCGGCCGAGCTCGGCGGGGTGCACGCCGCGTTCTGGGCCGGCGCCGCGGTCAGCCTCGCCGCGCTCCTGGCCGCGGCCGCGGTCCTGCCGCCGGCCGCGGCCACCGCGCGACGGCCGCTCGACGTCGTCGGCGCACTCCTGCTGGGCGCCGGGCTGGCCGGGCTGCTCGTCGCGCTCGGCCAGGCGGAGACGGAGGGCTGGACCTCCCCGGCGCCGTGGCTGCTGGCCGGCGGCGCGGCCGCGGCGCTGGCCTGCTGGGTGCGCTGGGAGGCCCGGACTCCGGTGCCGCTGGTCGACCTGCGACTGGCCCGCGGGCGGCTCGCGCTCACCGCCCACGTCGCGGCGCTGCTGGTCGGCCTGTCGAACTACCTGCTGCTCGCCTCGGTGCCCGTCCTGGCGCAGACGCCGGCCTCCCCCGGCCCGGGCTTCGGCGCCTCGCTGGTCGTGGCCGGGCTGGTGCTGCTGCCGTTCTCGGCGGCCAGCGTGCTCGGCGGCCGGCTCGCCCGGCTGCTGGCCGACCGCGGGCGGCAGCAGCTGGTGCTCCCGGTCGCCGCGGTCGTGCAGGCCGGCGCGTTCGTGCTGTTCGGGCTGACCCGCACCGAGCTGTGGCAGCTGTTCGCCGTCATGGCCGTCGCCGGGCTCGGGGTGGGCGCGTCCTTCGCGGCGTTCCCCGCGCTCGTGGTCGCCGCGGTGCCGCCGTCGGAGACCGGCAGCGCCATGAGCCTGAACCAGGTCCTGCGCTACGTCGGCTTCGCGCTCGGCAGCGCGCTGACCGCCACCCTGCTCGGCGCCGCGCCGGCCCCCGGGGGGTACGCGGCCATCGCGGTCCTCGGGCTGGCGGTGTGCGCGACGACCGCCGTCGTCTCCTGGCTGGCGCTGGGACGCGCGGAGGGGCGGCCCCGGGGATCCGGGACCGCCCCTCGTCAGGTGCCGGGCGTCAGCCGTTCGTGCAGGTGAGGTACTCGAAACCCTCCTGCGCGGCCACGAACGGGTCGAACGTCCCGTCGTTGCGCGGGTCGTGCTCGACGACGTAGTACTTCGTGCTGCCGCCGGCGGCCGCGAAGATCGACGGGAAGTCGATGTTGCCGCGGCCCACGATCTCGATCCGGTTGTTCAGCGCCGGGTTGAGGTCCTTGACGTGGAACAGCTGGATCCGGTTGCCGTACACGTCGATGACGTCCTCGATCGGGTCGAGGCCGGCGAAGGAGACCCAGTACAGGTCGAGCTGCGAGACGACGTTCTTGGCCTGGGTGTGCTGCATCAGGATGTCGAACGCGGTGCGGTCGCCGAAGACGGTCGTGAACTCGAAGTCGTGGTTGTGGATCATCAGCGTCTGCCCGGCCTTGCGCGCCTGCTCGCCGACGGCGTCCAGGTACTCGGCGTAGGCGACCCAGTCGGCCTCGGTCTTCAGCCGCTGCTGCTCCGGGATCCACGGGGCCCCCGCGCTGCTGCCGGACCCGAAGTACTTGATGCCCAGGACGCGGTTCTCCTCGAGGATCTGCTCGATGTTCACCTCGCTGAACTGCGAGCCCACGTCGACGTGGCGGGCCGACGCCTTCAGGCCGTACCGGTCCAGGAGCGCCCGGTACTGCTCGGCGGTCCAGCCGCCCAGGGTGTACGGCTCGACGTTGCGGTAGCCCATCTCGGCGAGGCGGCGCAGGACCTCCTCGTGGCGCTGCTGGGCTCCGGGGCCGGAGCCGATGTAGGCGGAGAAGGTGTACAGCTGGATCGAGATCTTGTTCAGCGGCACCCGGGCGCAGTCGGCGCTGGTGTGGCCGGCGGTGGAGGGGGCCGCGTTCGCGGGGCCGACGAGCCCCACGAACAGGAGTGCGGACAGGGCGGCCAACAGCACCGCTCGCGTCAGGTGTCGCAGGTTCCTCACTGGCTTCATCGGTCCTCTCGGGGTTGACGGCGCACGTCGCACCCCGGAACGCCCGGACGGGCCGGCGATCCGCGGTGATCTGTGCCGTGCGCCACAACCTAGCGAGACTTGGGCCCTCCGCAAAGCGGAAGTCTGCGCATCACTGAGCGCAAGGGGCGTCGACATGCGGTGACGCCGTCACCACAGGTCACGACGTCGCGGAGCGGACTGCCTCGTCTCGTTGGTCACCGTTCGGTTACGGATTGTCGACTTATTTACCGCCGCTACCTAACGTCTCAGCGGGCTGCCAGAGAGTGACCGCCGGTGGTCCCCCACCGGCGGTCGGCGGTCCTCGTCCGACACGGGAGACGGTCCTTGAAGAAGAGAGCTCTTCCCCTGGTCGTGGGCGCCGCGCTGGTCGCGGTCGCCCTGCCCACGACCGCGAACGCGGCACCACCCCGGGAGGACCCCGGCGCGGCCCCCGCCCGGGCGCACGACCTGCCCAACCCCCTCGGCGACAAGCAGCGCGAGCTGCGCCAGGAGGCCCTCGAGCAGGTCGTCTCCGGCCAGGCCACGCCCCAGGGCGACAACAAGGTCGTCGAGGTCGCCCGCGGCCAGTACGTCGAGTTGGCCCAGGAGGACAGCGACGCGATCTGGACCGTGCTCGGCGAGTTCGGCGACCTGGAGCACAACGCCATCCCGGAGCCGGACCGGACGGTGGACAACACCACCATCTGGACGGAGGACTTCAACCAGGCGCACTACGACGAGATGCTCTACTCGTCGGCCGCCGGGGTGAACTCCGTCGCCAACTTCTACGAGGAGCTGTCCTCGGGCCGGTACACCGTCACCGGCGAGGTCGAGGACTGGGTGACCCTCGACGACCACCCGGCCGCCTACTACGGCGAGGGAGACGACGGCCGGCGCCCGTGGGAGTTCGTCAACGAGACCGTCGACACCTGGTATGCGAATCAGCTCGCGTCGGGCAGGACGGTTGCGGACATCGACGCGTACCTCTCGCGGTTCGACGTCTGGGACCGCTACGACCACGACGGCGACGGGAACTTCGACGAGGCCGACGGCTACATCGACCACTTCCAGGCCGTCCACTCGGGCATGGGCGAGGAGGTCGGCGGCGGCACCCTCGGCGTCGACGCCATCTGGTCCCACCGCTGGTACAACCAGACCACCGGCATCGGTAGGGGCGGTCCGACCCTCGACGACGGCACGCAGAACCCCCTCGGCGGCACCCGGGTCGGTCAGTCGAAGTACTGGATCGGCGACTACACCGTCGAGCCGGAGAACGGCGGCGTCGGCGTCTTCGCCCACGAGTTCGGCCACGACCTCGGCCTGCCGGACCTCTACGACACCTCCGGCAACAGCGGCGGCGCGGAGAACAGCACCGCCTTCTGGACGCTGATGTCGTCGGGCTCCTACGGCAACAGCGGCCGGCCGGCCGACGGCATCGGCACCAAGCCCATCCACATGGGCGCGTGGGAGAAGCTGCAGCTGGGCTGGCTCAACTACGAGGTCGTCGCGCCCGGCGCCCGGGCCAACACCCGGCTCGGCCCGTCCACCGCGAACACCAAGCAGGCGCAGGCGCTGATCGTCGTCCTGCCCGAGCGTGAGGTCACCACGGACATCGGCGACCCCTTCGAAGGTGCGGACTTCTGGTACTCGGGCCAGGGTGACGACCTCGACAACACCATGCTCACCGCCAAGCCGGCCGGCGCGGGCACGTTCACGGCGAAGGTGCGGTACCAGATCGAGCAGGACTGGGACTACGCCTACGTCGGGTACGTCCAGGACGGCGTCTTCACGCCGCTGCCGACCAACCTGTCGACGGACGCCAACCCCAACGGCCAGAACCTCGACCACGGGATCACCGGCACCACGGGTGGCCAATGGGTCGACCTGACCGCCGACGTCAGCGGCGTGCCGGACGGCGCCCAGCTCGGCTTCCGGTACTGGACCGACGGTGCCGCCACCGAGCCGGGCCTGCAGGTGGACGCCGTCTCGATCGGCGGCGCGCCGGTGACCGACTGGACCCTCGACGGGTTCACCGTCACCACCGGGTCGACGACCGAGTCCTTCTTCAACGCCTACATCGCCGAGAACCGGACCTACACCGGCTACGACGCCGGCCTGCAGACCGGCCCGTACAACTTCGGCGACCCGAACCGTCCCGACTGGGCCGAGCGGCTGCCGTACCAGGACGGCCTGCTGATCAGCTACTGGAACACCCAGTACGGGGACAACAACGTCGGCGCCCACCCGGGCGGCGGGCTGGTCCTGCCGGTCGACGCCCACCCCGGCCTGCTCTACGAGCCGACCGACGACGAGGGCACCGACCGGACCGACGGCGAGAGCTGGCGGCCGCGGATCCAGTCCTACGACTCCACCTTCGGGCGGCAGGCGACGGACCGGATCACGCTGCACGACCCGGACACCGGCGTGGCCGGCACCTACGGCGGGCTGCCCGCCGTGCCGACCTTCGACGACCGGCAGGACTGGTACGTGGCGCCGGGTGAGCAGCCCGACGCCAACGGCTGGACCGGCGTGGACGTGCCGAAGACCGGCACCCGGATCACCGTGGTGAGCACCAGCGCCCACGACGGGTTCATGCAGGTCCGCGTCAACGGCTGACCTGCGACACGAGGACGGCCCCCCGGCGTCAGCCGGGGGGCCGTTCCGCGTTCGAGGGGCCTCAGCGCGGCCGGCGGCCCACGGTGGTCAGCCGGACGGTCTCCGGCAGGGCGCGCAGCGCGGCCAGCAGGTCCGCGGGCAGCTCGGCGCTCACGTCGGTGACCGCGTACCCGAGCTCGCCGCGGGTGGCCAGGACCTGGCCGTCGACGTTGAGACCGTGCTCGCCGACCAGGGCGTCGACGCGGGCGAGGACGCCGGGCACGTTGCGGTGCAGCAGCGCGAACCGGGCAGCCGACGACCCGTGCAGGGCCACGGTCGGCAGGTTGACGCTCAGCGTCGTCGTCCCGGTGGTGGTGTAGTCGACGAGCTTGCCGGCGACGAACCGCCCGATGTCGTGCTGCGCCTCCTGGGTCGACCCGCCGACGTGCGGGGTGAGGATGACGTTGGGCAGGCCGCGCAGCACCGAGTCGAACGGGTCGCCCTGCTCGCGCGGCTCCTCGGGGAACACGTCCACCGCGGCCCCGGCGATGTGGCCGGACAGGACGTGCTCCCGCAGCGCCTCGTGGTCGACGACGAACCCGCGCGAGAGGTTGAGGAACAGGCTGCGCCGGCGCATCCGCGCGAACTGCTCGGCGCCGAACAGCCCGGCGTTGCCGGCCCGCCCGTCGACGTGCAGCGTCACCGTCTCCGCGCGCTCGAGCAGCTCCTCGAGGCTGTCGCAGCGCTCCGCGTTGCCCAGCGCCAGCTTGTCCTCGAGGTCGTAGAACAGCACCCGCATGCCCAGCGCCTCGGCGAGCACCGACAGCTGGCTGCCGATGTTGCCGTAGCCGACGATGCCCAGCGTGCGCCCGCGGATCTCGTGGCTGCCGGCCGCCGACTTGTCCCAGGTGCCGGCGTGCAGCGCGCGGTCCCGGTCGACCAGCCGCCGCGCCAGGATGATGATCTCCGCGATCGCCATCTCCACCACGCTGCGGGTGTTGGAGTACGGCGCGTTGAACACCGCGACGCCCGCGGCGGCGGCCGCGGCGAGGTCGATCTGGTTGGTGCCGATGCAGAAGGCGCCGACCGCCGCGAGGCCCGGCCGGGCGCGCACGACCTCGGCGGTCACCTGCGTCTTGGACCGGATCCCGAGCAGGTCGACGCCGTCCAGCGCGTCGACCAGGTCGGCCTCGTCCAGCGCTCCCCGGAGGGACTCGACCTGGTAGCCGGCCTCTCCGAGCAGGTCGGCCGCCACGGGGTCGATGTTCTCCAGCAGCAGGGCTCTGGGCACTCCGGGGACCTCCTCGACCGGGGACCGCCCGCCGGACCCCGTCGGGACGAGTATCCCGTCGCGGCCGGGGCGGCCCGGTCAGCGGGGGTCGGACCCCGGGCGGGCGGCCGCGAGGTGGCCCGCCGTCGCCTCGCCGAGCACGGCGGCGTCGACGGCGACCGTGACGATCGTGGCGCCCTCCGCGGCGAACCCCGCCGCCTCCTGCCCGCTGTAGGCGTGCACGCCCACGGGCACGCCCGCGGCGACCGCCCGCGCGACGATCGAGGACAGCACGCCGCGCAGCTCCCCGCGGTGCTCCTCCCCCGTCAGCCCGAGCGACAGGGACAGGTCGCCGGGGCCGACGTACACGCCGTCCAGCCCCTCGACGGCGAGCAGGGCGTCGAGGTCCTCGAGCGCGGTGGCGGCCTCCACCATGAGCACGACCAGGGGCTCGTCGGCGCCGCCGGACAGCCGCCCGATCGACCGGGTCCCGGCCGGCGCGTAGCGGGTGGCGGCCACCACCTCGCGGGCGTGCGCGGCGTCGCGGACGTTCGGCACGACCACGCCACGGGCGCCCAGGTCGAGCGGGCGGCCGACGTCGGCGAAGGCGGGGCTGCGGGTGCGGACCAGCGGCACCGCGCCGGCCGCGCCGATCGCCGCCGCGGTCCCGGGCAGGTCGGCCTCCGCGGTGGCCCCGTGCTGCAGGTCCACGACGACGTAGTCGGCGCCGGTGCGCGCCAGCAGCTCACCGGTGACCGCCCCGGGCAGCAGGCTCCACAGCCCGTGCGCGGGCCGCCCCGCCGCCCACCGCCGCCGCAGGTCCGCCGCGCTCGCCGCCATGCCGCCCGTCCCCCGTCACCCGTCGTCCGTCGCCACCCGTCGTCCGCCGCCACCCGCCGTCCGTCGCGCGTCGTCGTCCCGGCGCGGGCACCCGCCAGACCGGCGCGCCACGGGCCAGGGCCCTCCGTCGCGGCCTGGCGGGGCAGATCCAGTCTCGGCAGGCCCCGCCCGGACCGCGACCCGGCGCCGCGGAACCGTCTCTCGAGGGGGAGCACGGACCGCCCGTCGCCTGGCACCATCCCCCCACACCGGCCGGAGGAGGTGCGCCGTGGAGACCTCGCGGACCCGGCGGTGGGAGGCCCGCGCCGCGCTGGCGCTGGCCGCCGCCGCCCTGCTCGTGCTGCTGGAGTCCGCCAACGGGCGCGGCCTGTGGCTGGTGGCCCTGGTGGTGGCGACCGTCGTCGCCGTCGTCGCCGGGGTCTTCTGGTTCCTGCGCCACGGCCGCATCAAGCGCTGGTTCGCCCTCGCCCTGGTGGTGGCGGCCCCGCTCGCGCTCGTCGCGGTGTTCGTGGCCGAGGACCTGGTGCTGTCCGCGGTCGTGGCCGCGCTGCTCTGGGCCGCCGCGCTGGGCACGGCGCGCGCCGCGCTGCGGCCGGACCCGTCGCAGTGGACGCTGCCGGTCACCGAGGTGCCGCCGCCCCGCCGCCCGTTCCTCGTGATGAACCCGCGGTCCGGCGGCGGCAAGGTCGGCCGGTTCGCGCTGCGGGAGCGGGCGGAGGAGCTGGGCGCGGAGGTGGCGCTGCTGGACCGGCCGGGGACCGACGTGCAGCAGCTGGCCCGCGACGCGCTCGCCCGCGGCGCGGACCTGCTGGGCGTGGCCGGCGGCGACGGCACCCAGGCGCTGGTGGCCGACGTCGCCGCCGAGCACGGCGTGCCGTTCCTGGTGGTCAGCGCCGGTACCCGCAACCACTTCGCGCTCGACCTCGGGCTGGACCGGGAGGACCCGTCCCGCTGCCTCGACGCGCTGCGCGACGGCGTGGAGGCGCGGATCGACCTGGGCTCGGTCAACGGGCGGCCGTTCGTGAACAACGCGTCCTTCGGCGCCTACGCCGAGATCGTCGAGGACCCCGGGTACCGGGAGGACAAGGCCGGCACCACGATCGCGGCACTGCCGGACCTCCTCAGCCGGCGGCGCGGCGCGCACCTGCGGGCCGAGGCGGGGTCGCTGGTGGCCGACGGGCCGCAGGCGGTGCTGGTCAGCAACGGCTCCTACGACGAGTCCGACCTCGCCGGGATCGGCCGGCGGTCCCGGCTCGACCGCGGCGTGCTCGGCGTCATCGCGATCCGGGTCGACAGCGCGCGGCAGGCCGTCGAGCTGCTGCGCGGCGCCCACCAGCGGGGCATCCGGACGGCGGAGGCACGGGAGGTGCTGGTGACCGCCGACGTGCCCGAGGTCCCCGTCGGCATCGACGGCGAGACGGTGCGGCTGGCCACGCCGGTGCGGTGCACCGTCCGCCCCGGGGCGCTGCGGGTCCGGCTGCCGCGGGACCGCCCCGGCGTCCGCGCGCCGCGCGCCCGGGTGCAGTGGTCGTCGCTGTGGTCCCTGGCCCGGGGCCGGCCGCCCCGGGTGCAGCCGGCCGCGCCCCCGGACCGGCCGGCACCGGTCGGCACGGAACAGGCCGCTCAGGTGCCGGGCACGGACGGCTGAGCGCCGCTGCCCCGGTCCGCGTCCGGCGGCGCGTCCCGAGGGCCGGGGACGCCGGGCGGCGGAGCGGCGGCCGGCGGGCCGGCGTCCGGCCAGGCGACGCCGGTCTCGCGCCGGAAGGCCTCGACCGCGGCCTCGACCGTGGGGAAGAAGTCCCGCGCGCCGATCTCGCCGGCGAGGCCGTAGCGCTCGATCTTGCGGCGGACCGGGTCCTTGAGCTCGGCGAACACCAGGCTCTGCCCGCGGGCGGCGAGCGTCCGGTCCAGCTCGAACAGCACGTCGGCGGCGGTGGTGTCGACGTCGGTGACCGGCTCGGCCGCGACGACGACCCACCGGGGCGCGGGCTCGGCGCGGGCGAGCGCGGTCACCTCGTCCCGGAAGGTCCTGGCGTTGGCGAAGAACAGCGGCGCGTCGAACCGGTAGAGGACCAGGCCCGGGAGCCGGCCGGCCTCCGGGTGGGAGTGCACGTCGTGGTAGCCGGGCAGGCCGTCGACCCGGCCCAGCTCGGTCTCGTAGGGGTGCCAGGCCCGCCGGAACACGTTGAGGATGGACAGGCCGACGGCGAGCGCGACGCCCGGCAGCACCCCGAGCAGCGCGACGCCGGCGAAGGCGACCAGCGACAGGGCGAACTCGACGCGGCGCTGGCGCCACAGCCGGACGGTGCCCGGCAGGTCGGCCAGCGACAGGGACGCGGTGACGACGACCGCCGCCAGCGCCGCCTGCGGCAGGTCGCGGAACAGGCCGGGCAGCAAGACGATCATCACGAGCACCAGCGCGGCGCCGGTGACCCCGGTCAGCTGGGTGCGGGCGCCGGCCCGCTCGGCGACGGCGGTGCGCGAGGCGCTGGTGCTCACGGGGAAGCCCTGGAACAGCCCGGCGGCGAGGTTCGCCGTCCCGATGCCCACCATCTCCTGGCCGCCGTGCACCTCCTGGCCGGTGCGCCGCGCGAACGACGACGCCGTCGAGATGGTGTCGGCCAGGGAGACCAGCGCGATCGCCAGCGCACCGGCGACGAGCACCCCGAGGTCGGACCAGCCGACCGACGGGATCGTCAGCGGCGGGAAGCCCCGCGGCAGTTCCCCGACCAGGTCGACCCCGCGCTCCCCGAGGTCGAACGCCGCGCCGGCGGCCACGGCCAGCACGACCATGACCAGCACCGCCGGCACCTTCGGCCACCACCGCTGCAGCACGAGGACCAGCGCGACCCCGCCCAGCCCGACCGCCGCCGCGGCCGGCACCACCTGCCCCTGCGCCATGCCCTCCGCGAAGCCGACGGCCTCGCCGACGACGCCGTCGGCGTCCACCGAGAACCCGAGCAGCTTGGGCAGCTGGCCGACCAGGATGGTCAGGGCCAGCCCGTTCACGTAGCCGATCATGGTCGGCTTCGACAGCAGGTCGGCGACGAAGCCGAGGCCGGTCCAGCCGGCCACGACCAGCACCACCCCGACCACCAGGGCGAGCACCGACGCCAGCGCGACCGCCCGCTCCGGGTCCCCGCCCGCGGCCACCAGCGGGAGGACGGTCGCCGCGATCATCGGGCCGAGCGAGGAGTCGGGGCCGAGGACCAGGACGCGGGAAGGGCCGAACACGGCGTACGCCAGCAGGCAGGTGATGGTCGTGTACAGGCCGGTGATCGCCGGCAGCCCCGCGAGCTCGGCGTAGGCCATGCCCTGCGGCACGAGCAGCGTGGTCAGCACCACCCCGGCGGCGACGTCGCGGGGCAGCCAGGCCCGGCGGTAGCCGCGCAGCGCCCGGAGGCCGGGCGGGACCGGCGTCCCGGTCCCCCGTGCCCGGCGGGAGCCGCCCGGGTCAGCCGGCCGTCCGCGGGACGCGGTAGCGCTCACGGAGCCGCTTCTCCACCAGGATCGGGACGAACGCCTGCACCCGGGCCCCGGCGAACGCCGCGAACGCGGCCACCGCCCGCGCCCGGACCTCCACCGGGTCGGCGCCGTACTCCTGTGCCAGCCGGGCGACGAGCGGCCCGAGGACCGCGTCCGCGCCGGGGACGGCGCCGTCGTCCGCCGTGGCCGGCTCGGCGACCACGCTCATCTCGCGCCTCCTCGCCCCGGGGACGGACGGACCGGGACCGTGCCACGGTCCCGGTCCGCAGCGGCCCCGGGCCTCACCCGCCGGGGACGAGTCCCGGGGACCCGCCCGCCGCGGCGTCCAGGCGCCGCGCGAGGAGCCCGAGGAGGACGCCGAGCGCGTTGGTCGCCCAGTGCGCGCCGGCCGCGGCGACGACGCTGCCGCTGCGGCGGCGCAGCTCGCCGAACACCAGGCCGCCGGCGGTGGTCACCGCGACGGTGCCCGCGACCACGCCGGCGGGGAACCCGCCGGCGTCGTCCGCGGCGGCCAGCACGGTCGGGACGTGCCACAGGCCGAACAGCACCGCGGTGGTGACCGGCACCTGCCACGGCCGGCAGTGCCGGGCCAGCGCCGCCCAGAGCACCGAGCGGAACGCGGCCTCCTCGAGGACCACGGTGCCCAGCGGGATGCTGAGGAGCGCCTTCGCCAGCACGCCGGGGAGCGGGAGGTCGTAGCGGTCGTCCAGGAAGGCCGGCCGGGTCGGCGGGACCAGGACGCCCACGGCGTAGACGGCGCCGACGACGCCCACCGCCCCGAGCGCCCATCGGCAGCCCGCCGCCAGCCGGTCGCGGCCCAGGCCCAGCTCCGGCCAGCCGAGCCCGGACAGGCGGGCGGCCGCGAGCAGGGCGACACCGGTGAGGCCGCGCACCCACCACGGCGGCCGCACGAGCGGACCGGCGACGGCCAGCACGGCGACCACCGCGACGGCGGTCCCGGTGCGCAGCCGCGCGCGGGCCGACGCCGTCACGGACCCGCGCCGGCCGGGTCAGTACCGGCCGAGCAGCGGCCGCAGCCGCGCGGTGTCGGCGTCGGTCCACCCGGGCGGCTGCGCGACCGCGGCCCAGGCGTCGGCGTAGTCGGCGGTGTACCGGTGGCCGTGCCCGTCCGGGGCGCCGGTCGAGAAGGCCATGTCGGCGGTGACCTGCCAGAAGGTGACGAACGGCAGCCACGTCATGGCGTCCGACACGTCCGGCGCCCGCGGCCCCTCGAGCCAGCTGGGCCGGGTCAGCAGCAGCTGCGGGGACCACCAGACGATGGGGTCCGAGGCGTTCTGCAGGTAGACGACCCGGGAGTCCCCCCACGGGGCGGGCGGCGCGGCGAGGTCGGCGGCCTCGTCGGCGAACCGCGCGGTCCGCCCGCCGTCGAGCACCGGGAGCCACTCCGGCGAGCCCTCGTCCCGGTCGGCGACCAGGTCCCGCCACAGCGCGTTGAAGTTCGGCGGTCCGGCCCAGACCACCCCGCTGGCGCGGTTCTGGATGTCGGCCAGCCCGCTGAACGCGGCCTCCCCGCCGAAGCTGCCGAGGCTCTCGCCGAGCACCAGCAGGTCCGGCCGGTCGCCCACGGGCAGCCGGGACCAGGTGCCGTACACCGCGTCGAACAGCGCCCGCCCGGCGTCGCGGGCCTTGGCCTGGTCGACGAGGAAGGAGATCCAGCTGGGCAGGTAGGAGTACTGCATGGACACCATCGCGGTGTCCCCGTTGAACTCGTGCTCCAGCGCGGCGCCGGCCGCGGGGTCGATCCAGCCGGTCCCGGTGGTGGTGACCACGGCGAGCACCGCCCGGTCGAAGCCGCCGGCCCGGACGAGGTCCCGGACGGCGAGGTCCGCGCGCTCCTCGACGTCCTCGGCCGAGGCCAGCCCGGCGTACACGCGCACCGGCGGGAGCGCCGGCCGCCCGGAGAAGGCGGTGAGGTCCTCCGGCGTCGGGCCGGTGCCCACGAAGATCCGGCCCTGCCGGCCGAGGTCCTCCCACCGCAGCAGCGAGCCGGGGCTCCCGGAGCGCTCGGCGCCGGCGGGGCGGACGGCGCCCTCCCCCGTCCGGTCGTCCTGCACGCTGAACGCGGAGTTCGCGGCCTCGACCAGCCCCTGGAACAGCACGCCGTTGACCAGGAACACCACCAGCGCGCCGATCCCCACGACGCCGAGCGGCCGGGCCAGGCGCCGCGGGAGGACGCGGCTCAGCAGCCGCACGAGCCCGCGGCCCAGCCACCGGACGCCGCGGGCGACGGCGACCAGGACGACGAACAGCAGCACCGCCACGACCACGATGCCGGCGGAGGAGTACCCGCGGGGCGGGTCGAGCCCCATGAGCAGGTGGACCTCGCGCTGCCAGCGGGCGCCGAGCCACAGCGAGACCACCACCAGCACCGTCCCGGCCACGGCCAGCACCTGCCAGGCACGGCGGCGGAACCGCGCGGACATCCGGCGGTCGGTGGCCTCCGCGACGAACCAGGCGAGCCCGGTCCCCAGCCCGTAGCCGATTGCCGCGGTGATGCCCGCGATCAGGCCCTGGACCACCCAGCCGCGGGGCAGCAGCGACGGCGTCAGGGACAGGCAGCCGAGCACCACGGCCCCCGCCAGCCCGCTCCACCGGTACCGCGGCAGCCACCGCAGCCGCCGGCGGACCGGCCGCCGCGGGGGCCCCTCCTCCGGTGCCGTGCGGGGCGCGGGGACGGCGGGCGTCACGGAGGTGTCTCGGACAGCCGGTTCGCTCGTCATGTCGGGCTCCGCGCGCACGTGGGGGCGCCGAGGCTAGGGGCGTCCCGGGGAGCAAGGATCGCACCGAACGGACGATGTGCGGCCCGGCGGCGGCCCCCCACGCTGCGACCCGTGCGAGCCGGACTCGCGGAGCACCTGGGCTCCCGGCAGGTCGGCCGGGTCGTCTACGGCTCGATCATCGGCCTGGCGCTGGTGGTCGCGGTCGAGCGGCACCCGCCCGCGCCGGGGGTCGTGGCCGTGTGGCTGCTGGGGACGGCCGTGGCCGTGGGGCTCGCCGAGGTCTACAGCGACGTGGTGGGGGCCGAGACCCGCGCCCGGCGGCGGGTCACCCGTCCCGAGGTCGTGCACATGACCGAGGACGCCGGGGCGGTCGGGTTCGGCGTGGTGTTCCCCGCCGTCTTCTTCCTGCTCGCCGCGATCGGCATGCTGGCGACCGGCACCGCGTTCACCCTCGCGAAGTGGTCCGGGGTGGGCCTGATCGGCTCCTACGGCTACTGGGGCGTGCGGCTGGCCGGGGGCACACCCGCCCAGGCGCTGGTCCGGGGCGCGCTCGTCGCCGTCGTCGGTGCGGGTCTCGTCGTGCTCAAGGCCCTCGTGCACTGACCGGCCGCACGGGGCGGCGCTCAGCCAGCGGTCGCGGGCGCCGGCGCCTCGGTCTCCCCGGAGACCTCGCGCCGCCCGGCCTCCTGGTCCTCGCCGAGCCCGCTCCCCACCGGGGTCACCTCCTGGTCCTCGAACGCGTCCCTGACCCCGTCGATCACCGCGTCCGAGGACGGGACGCACAGCGCCGGGGTCCCCGGCCGGATCTCCCCCCGCATCCCGCGGATGACGGCGTCCGTCGATGCCGACGTCCGGTCACCGGTCAGCGGCCGCCGGCGGGCGCAGGAAGCCGACGACCACCAGCGCCAGGCCGAGGAACAGCACCTGGATGCCGAACAGGACGCACAGCACCAGGACCGTGGCCGCCTGCCAGGTGAGGGCCAGCACGCCGACGACGACGTCGACGACGCCGAGCGCGGCCAGCCAGCCCCGGCCGTCGACCCGGTCCCGCCCGACGGCGGCCAGGGCGATCCGGCCGGCGCCGTGGACGATCAGCGACAGCCCGGTGACCAGCACCAGCGTCCAGAGCGTGACGCCGGGCCAGACCGCGGCCAGCACGCCGCCGACCACGAGGACGGCGCCCAGCAGCACCGAGGCCCCGCGGGAGCGCCCGGAGTCCCACCCGACGGCGATCTCCAGCAGTCCCCCGACGACGAACGAGAGCCCGACGAGCAGGGCGAGGCTGCGCGCGGCGGCGACCGGGTTGGCCAGCAGCACGACCCCGAGGACGACGACGGCCAGGCCGAGCAGCCCGACCACCACGCGCGCGCCGCCGCGCCGGGGCGGGACGGTCACGGAGGGACGGGACAGGTGGGTGGTCATCGCGGTCTCCTCCCGGCGGGTTCCCGCGCCGAGGGTCGTCGTGGCGGAGCGGGACGGCCTCATCCCCGCCGGATGAGGCCACCGCGCCGCCCGGCCCGGCACCGTCGGGTCATGAGGACGGGCGCAGCCGGACGCCGGACGGCCCGGACCACGGCCCCGACCCGGGACGCGCGCCGCGGAGGCGGCGGCACCGTGCTCGACGGGCGCGAGGTGCTGACCGGGACGGCGGTCGCCGTCGGGGACCGGCCGCCGCACGGGGCCGGCCGGCCGCCGCGGCCCACGCCGGCCCAGCGGCGGGCCTCGGGCAAGGCGCTGCGCGCCACGGCTCCCCTCGACGCGCTCGCCGGGTCCCCGCGGGACACGCGCACCCGCGACCCGCTCACCCTGCTCGAGGAGCAGGCGGCCGGCCGGGTGCCCGAGCTCGTGCCGATCCGCTGGGGGCGGATGCTGGCGTCCCCCTTCGCCTACTACCGCGGCGCCGCCCGCGTCATGGCCGCCGACCAGGCCGGCGCGTCCCGCTCGGGCCTGACCGTGCAGGTGTGCGGGGACGCGCACGCCGCCAACTTCGGGCTGTTCGGCTCCCCCGAGCGGCGGCTGCTGTTCGACACCAACGACTTCGACGAGACCCTGCCGGGTCCCTTCGAGCACGACGTCCGGCGGCTGGTCGCCAGCCTGGAGCTCGCCGCCCGGGAGAACGGCCTGCCCCGCAGGCAGCGGCGGGCGGTCACGGTGGCGGCCGGTGCGCGCTACCGGACGGCGATGGCGGAGTTCGCGGGACAGCGGGACATCGAGGTCTGGTACGCGAGCCTCGACGCCGACGCGCTGCAGCGCGACATCGTCCCGATGCTGGGGTCTGGCGGGCGCAAGCGGCTGACCCGCGCCCTCGTGAAGGCTCGGACCCGCGACAGCCTGCAGGCGTTCGGCAAGCTCACCGAGGTGGCCGACGGCCGGCTGCGGATCAGGGCCGAGCCGCCGCTGCTGGTGCCGCTGCGCGACCTCGTGCCCGGGGCGGAGGGCCCCGACCCGGCCGGCGCCTTCCACGGCCTGATCCGGCAGTACCGGAACTCGCTGCAGGTCGACCGCCGCACCCTGCTGGAGCGGTACGCGTTCGTCGACATGGCCCGCAAGGTCGTCGGGGTGGGCAGCGTGGGCACCCGCTGCTGGGTGGTGCTGCTCGTCGGGCGCGACGACGACGACCCGCTGCTGCTGCAGGTCAAGGAGGCCGGCCCCTCGGTGCACGCCGAGTTCGTCGGGCCCGGCCGCTACACCCACCAGGGCCAGCGGGTCGTGGCCGGCCAGCGCCTCATGCAGCAGGCCAGCGACGTCTTCCTCGGCTGGGAGCGGACCGCCGGCGTCGACGGCGTGGAGCGGGACTTCTACGTCCGGCAGCTGCGGGACTGGAAGGGGTCGGTCGAGCTGGGCGACCTGCGCCCGGAGGGGCTCGAGCTCTACGGCGCGGTGTGCGCCTGGTGCCTGGCCCGGGCGCACGCCCGCACCGGCGACCGCATCGCGATCGCCGGCTACCTGGGTTCCTCGCCGGCGTTCGAGCACGCGCTCGCCGAGTACGCGGAGGCGTGCGCCGACGTCACCGAGGGCGACCACCGCCAGCTGGCCGAGGCGGCCGCCGCGGGCCGGGTGCCCGTGCAGCGCGGCGTCTGAGGCGCGCCGTGGCGAGTCCCGCAGCCGCCGGGTCGCGCCCCGGCCCCACGGCCGGACCGCCGGTCCTGCCGCCCGGGCGTGGCGCGCTGCTGCGGGGCGTCGCGCGGACGCTGCTCACGACGGCGGGGTTGCTCGTCGTCTACGCCCTGCTCCCCCTCGACCGGCCGTTCACGGTGGGCACGGTCCTGGCGCTCGGCGCCGGCGTCCTCGCCGTCGGGGTGCTGGTCGTCGTGCAGGTGCGGGCGATCCTGCGCTCCCGGCACCCGGGGCTGCGGGCGGTCGAGGGCATCGCGCTGTCGCTGCCGCTGTTCCTGCTGCTGTTCGCGACCGCCTTCGTGCAGCTGTCCGGCAGCGACCCGCGCGCGTTCAGCGAGCCGCTGGACCGCGTCGACGGCGTCTACTTCGTCGTCACCGTGTTCGCCACCGTGGGCTTCGGCGACATCAGCGCGGTCAGCCCCGTCGCCCGGGTCCTCACCACGCTGCTGATGGTCGGCGACCTCGTGCTGATCGGGCTCGTGCTCAAGCTGTTCCTCGGCGCGGTGGACCACCGCCGGGCGGCGCGGGCGGGGAGCCCGGCGCCCGGCCGGGACGGCTGACCCGGCCCGCTCACCAGGCCGGCAGCCGGCCCTCCACCCGGGGGGCCGGTCGACGTCGGTCGGGTGCTGGACGTCCGTGGTCGTCCCCGCCCCGGGGCGTGCGGGTGGACGGCGGTCGGCCCCTCCGTCGCCGCGGGGCCGCCGGTCCACGTCCCCCCACGCGGACGATCCGCACGGCACGGCGGGGGCACCCGTCCCGGGACGGGCACCCCCGCGCGCGACGGCGGTCAGCGGTGGTCGGACCTCAGCTCCCGCCCGTGGACGGTGATCGCGTAGATCACGATGACGTCGATCGTGATCATGAGGACCGACCACACCGGGTACGCGGCGATGAACGCGAGGTTCACCAGCGCGCTCAGGAACGCGATGCAGACGCCGACCACGCGGGCGGCCGTGTTGCCCGCCAGCAGGCCGAGCCCCGTCGCGACCCCGACGACGCCGATGACCATGTGCGTCCAGCCCCAGACGTCGTAGTCGACGTTCACCGCCAGGCCGGACTGCGTGACCAGGTAGAAGCCGTCGTCGAAGACGGCGATGAGCCCCTGGATCACCTGGAACGTGCCGAGCATGACGAGCATGACGCCGGCGAAGACGACCCAGCCCGCCCAGCCGCTGGGCGGCCGCTCCTCGAGGGGTCGCTGCTCGTGGCGGGGCCGCGGCACCGACGTGGTCGCCGACGTCGCGTCCGCGCGCGAGGTGTCTGTCACGTGCCTCTCCTCCTCGGTCCGGCCCCGGGTCCCGGTGGCCCGTGCGGCACGCGGGACCGGAGGCGTGTGCGGCAGCAGCGTGGGCCCCGGCGGACCGCGCGGCATCGTCCGCCCTGCATGACCCGGCCGCCTCCCGCCGCGGCGACGCGCCGCCGGGAGGTCAGACCAGGCCGAGCTCGCGGCCCCGCCGGACCGCCTGGTTGCGCCGGCTCACCGCGAGCTTGCGCAGGATGCTGCGGATGTGCGTGCGGACGGTGTTCACCGAGATGAACATGGTCGCCGCGATCTCCGCCGTGGACAGCATCCCCGCCAGGTGCCGCAGCACCTCGGTCTCCCGGTCGCTGAGCTCCTGGACCACGTCCGGCACCTCCCGGGGAGCCGCCGGGCGGGTCCCGTCCGGGTGCGGCGCGGCCGCCGACGGGTTCAGCCAGGCGGCGGGCCCCTGCAGCCGGGCCTGCGTGCGCAGCAGCCGCCGGGCCTGGGGCAGGGTGTCGACGAAGGGCCAGCGCAGCAGCTCGGGCCGGGCCGTCTCCAGGGCCTCGGCGAGTTCGTCCACCGCGGCGGGCGCGCGGCCGGCCTCCAGCAGCTGGCAGGCGCGGATGACCTGGGCCTCGACGACGGCGGCCGGCGCCCTGGTCCCCGTCGGCTCGGTCGGCGTGACCGCCGTCGGGTCGCCGGACAGGAGGTCGACCGTCGCGCGCAGCCGCCGGCTCCACGGCTCGTCGCCCCGGGTCTCCCGGAGGATCGACAGCCCCTCGGTCACGTGCCCGCGGGCGACCGCGAGCCGGACCACCTCGCCGATCACCGGCTCGGCCACCCACCGGGGCAGGCGCGGGCCCCGCAGGTGCGGCCCCAGGCACCGCTCCGCCGCGTCGTACTCGTGCCGCAGCCGGAGCAGCTGGCTCTGCAGCACCGCGAGGAGCGGCTCCGCGTGGGCGGCGCCGGCCGCGCCGTCACCCCGGGACCGCGCGCGGGCGTGTGCCCGGCCCAGCCACTCACGGGCCGCGGGGAGGTCGTAGCGGCGCAGGTGCGTCCACGCGAGCGCGGTCGCCGACGCCGGCTCGCGGGCGGCGTCGTCCCGGCCCTCCCCGGCCGCGAGCCTCTCGGCCTCGCCGGCCAGCTCGACGGCGTGGTTCAGCCGGCCCTCGAGGGCCTCGAGCAGGCCCAGGGAGGCGAGGGTGCCGCTGCGCAGGTGCCGCGAGCCCGCCGCCTGGGCGGCGACCGCCGCCGTGCGCAACCCGGCGACCAGCTGCCCGGTCGGCTCGTCGGTGCCGAGGGCCGCGGCGGCGCGGAGGGCACCCAGCACCGCGGCGCCCTCCCGCCGGTCGTCGTCCGGCAGCGCGGCCAGCAGCGGAGCGGCGCCGTCGGCCTCGGTGAGCCGGGCGCCGGCGGGGACCCCGGAGACGGCGGCGGTCGCCAGGGAGGCGAGCGCGGCCGAGACGCGCAGCGCCGGCCGGGACCCCTCCTCCTCGCGGGCCGCCGCGACGTCGGCGAGGTCGGCGGCGGCGGGCGCGGCCCCGTCGGTCAGGGCGACGGCGGTCCGGAGCACGGCGGCGTCGGGGCCGGGGAACCGGGCGGGGAGTGCACGGACCCCGTGCAGGGCGGGGTCGGTGCCGTGCGCGAGCAGGCGCGGGACGAGCAGGTCGTCGACCAGCAGCCGCGCGACCACCGGCCAGTCCTCCGCGGCGGCGGCGTGCCCGACCGCCTCGGGCACCCGGCCCGCGGCGGCGTACCAGTCGGCGCAGGTCCGGTGCAGGGCGGCGACGTCACCGGGGTGGTCGTAGGCCAGCTGGGCCTGCAGCACCTCCCGGAACAGCGGGTGCACGCGGTACCCGCCGGGCGCGCCGGGCGCGGCCTCGACGAAGGCGTTGGCCCGCGCGAGCCCCGCGAGGACCCGCCGGCCGATCGGCCGCCCGCACAGCCGGTCCACGAGGTCGGGCCACAGCTCCGCGGTCACGCTGACCCGGAGCAGGAACCTCCGCACCGGGGCCGGCTGCCGCTGCAGCACCTCCGCGGACAGGTACTGCGCGACGCTGCCGTCGTCCCGCGCGAGCGAGGTCACCAGGTGCTCGGGGGACACCCCCTGCGCGAGGGCGGCACCCGCCAGCCGCAGGCCGACCGCCCACCCCTCCGCCTCCGCGTGGAGCGTCCGCGCGACCGCCGGCGACACCGGCACCCCCATCGCGGCGAACAGCTCCCCGGCCTCGTCCGGGGTGAAGGCCAGCTCCCCCGCGCGGATCTCCGAGACGGTCCCGGTCAGCCGGTACTGGTGCAGCGGCACCGGCGGGTCGGCGCGGGCGCACAGCACCAGCCGCAGCCCGCCCCCGGAGTGCCGGACCAGCAGGTCGAGCCCCGTGGCGATCGACCGGTCCCGCACGTGGTCGGCGTCGTCGACCACCAGCGTCACCGGCCGGGGCAGCGCGGCCACCCGCCCGGCGAGGGACGGGACGAACCACGACGGCTCCGGCTCCCCGGGCTCGAGGGACGGCAGGCCACTGCGCGCGAGCCCCGCCGACTCCAGCGCACCGACGACGTAGCTCCAGAACGCCGCGGCGTCGTCGTAGTCGTCGAGGGTGAGCCAGGCGACGGGGCCGTGGTCCGGCCGGCCGCGCGCCCACGAGGCCGCCAGCACCGTCTTGCCGGAACCCGCCGGCCCGCTGACCAGGGTCAGGGGCGACCGCCGCACGGCCCGGGACAGCGCGGTGGTCAGCCGCGGCCGGAGGACCGTCGCGTCCCCGGGCTCGGGCGGGGTGAGCTTGGAGGCCAGCAGGGCCGGGCCGGGCCGCGCAGCGGCAGGCACCGCCGTCCCCGACCCGGTCGCGTGGATCGGCGACAGACTCGCCATGACGCGTCCTCCCGCGTGCGGTGCAGGCCGTCCCCCGTTGCCGGGCCTCCCTCTGGGCGCCTACCGGGCCGGCGTGCGACCGGTCCCCTTCCCCAGCCTGGCCGTCCCCTCTGCGGGACCTCAGAGCCGAAGGTCACCGGCGCCCCCTCCCGGCGGATCGTGCGGCCGAGGGCCCGGTACGTGCCCGTCCCCTCCCACGACCGGGGGACCGGCGCCGCCGGGGGCTCCAGCTCCCCTCACCGGGCGGCCGATGGGACGGGGTGACGCCGCACCGCCCCTCCCCCCGCTGGTACCCCGCCGAGGACCCCTGGGAGTGGGCCGGCCGGCACGGGCTCTGGCGCGGGGACGACGTCGCCGCCACCGCGCTGGTGCTCGCGGTCACCGAGCACACCGAGGACGCCTCCCCCTGGGCGGCCGGCCAGGTCGTGCGGCTGGTCCGGTCCGTCCTGGACGACGCCTCCCCCGCCGCGGGCCTGCTGGCCGCCGCGCTCGCCGGTCCCGCCGCCGGGCTCGGTGAGGTGGCGGCGACGCCGCTGGTGCACGTGCGGGCGGCGGTCGCGGCCCGGCCCGACCTGCCCGGTGACGTCGCGGCCGTGCTGGACCGGGACGAGGCCCTGCGGCGGGCCCGCGGGCGGGTCGCGGTCACGCCGCCGGGGGACGCGCGCGGCCTGGTCGCCGAGTTCCGGGCGTGGTCGCTGGGCCGGGCCCTCCTGCGGCAGCGCGGCACGTGGACCGGCCGCGCCCGGCTGGCCGTCCGCCTCGACGAGGAGGCCGCGGACCTGCTCGCCGAGCTCGGCCGGACGCCGGCCGCCGACCTGCTCGTCCGTGCCACCGGGGGGCGCGGGGCCCGCGGTTGAGCGCCCGGCCTGCGGGGGCGCGCCCGCTCGGGGAGGGTGGCGGGGGCCCCGCCCGGGGCCGCCGACCGCGGGAGGAGCGACGTGCCGGACTGGGTGACCGACGCGATCTGGTGGCAGGTGCACCCCCTGTCCTTCACCGGCGCGGAGCCGGCCGCCCTCCCGCCCGGGGAGCTGCGGCACCGGCTGCCCCACCTGCAGCGCTGGCTGGACCACCTGCTGGCACTGGGCTGCAACGGCCTGGCGCTCGGGCCGGTGTTCGCCAGCGGCACCCACGGCTACGACACCGTCGACCACTTCCGCGTCGACCCGCGCCTGGGTGACGACGCCGACCTCGACGCGCTGCTCGCCGCGGCGCACGAGCGCGGCGTCCGGGTGCTGCTCGACGGCGTGTTCAACCACGTGGGCCGCGACCACCCCGCGTTCCGCGCCGTCGTCGAGCAGGGGCGCGACGCCCCGACGGCGGACTGGTTCCGGCTGCACTGGCCGCCGGACTGGACGCCGGGCACCGCACCGGGCGCCGACGTCTTCGAGGGCCACGACCTGCTCGTCGAGCTCGACCACTCCTCCCCCGCCGTCGTCGACCTGGTCACCCGCGTGATGACGCACTGGCTCGACCGCGGCGCCGACGGCTGGCGCCTGGACGCCGCCTACGCCGTGCCGCCCTCGTTCTGGGCGCGGGTCCTGCCCGCCGTGCGCGCCCGCCACCCGCAGGCCTACGTCGTCGGCGAGGTCATCCACGGCGACTACCCGCGGCTCGTGGCCGAGGGCGGGCTGGACGCGGTCACCCAGTACGAGCTGTGGCAGGCGGTCTGGCACGGGATCGCCGAGCGCAACCTGTTCGAGCTGGCCTGGTCGCTGCAGCGGCACGCCGGCTTCCTGCGCTCCTTCGTGCCGTGGACGTTCGTCGGCAACCACGACGTCACCCGCATCGCCAGCCAGCTGCCCGACGTCCGGCACCTCCCCCACGCGCTCGCGGTGCTGTTCACCGTGGGCGGGACGCCGGCGGTGTGGTCCGGCGACGAGCACGCCTTCCGCGGGGTGAAGGAGCACCGCGCCGGGGGCGACGACGCCGTCCGGCCGCCGTTCCCCGCCGACCCGTCCGGGCTCTCGCCGCTCGGCGCGCCGACGTTCGCGCTGCACCGGGAGCTGGTCGGCCTGCGCCGCCGGCACCGCTGGCTGCATACCGCGGCGCCCGGGCAGGTGCACGTGGCCAACGAGCAGCTGGTGTACGCCGTCGCCGGGGACGGGCAGCGGCTGCTGGTCGCGCTCAACCTCGCCGACGCCGCGGTGCGCGTGCCCGCTCCCGGGGCGGGGGCCGTCCTCGCCGGCGCGGCGACCGTCGGCCGCGGTCGGGACGGGCGGGGCGGGGTGGAGCTGCCCGCGCACGGCTGGGCGGTCCTCACCGGCTGAGGTCGCCGCGCCCGGGGGCCTGTCGGGGCCCCGGCGGGCCCGGCATGCTCCGGGCACGCCCGGGGAGACCGGGAGGCAGGAGGTCGCCCGGATGACCGAGACCACCGACCCCGCCGTCCCCGCCCTGCGCGGGATCGGGCTGTTCGCCGGCACCGACGACGACCAGCTGCGAACCCTGGCCGCCGTCGGCACCGAGGTGTCCTTCACCGACGGCGACGTCCTGTTCGTGGAGAACGCCCCCGCGGAGTCCTGGTGGGTGCTCCTGGAGGGCAGCATCGACCTGGTCCGCCACCTGGGGTCGGAGGAGACCCGGCTGGGGGTCATGGACGTGCCCGGCCGCTGGGCCGGCGGCTTCCGCGCGTGGGACGAGCACGGCGCCTACCTCGCCACCGGCCGGGCGGCGTCGGACGGGCGGGTGCTGCGGGTGCCGGCCGCGGCGCTGCGGGAGCTGTGGGCCAGCCGCTTCCCGCTGGGGCTGTACCTGACCGAGGGCGTGTCCCGGTCGGCGCGCAACTACGAGACGATGGCCCGTCAGCGGGAGGCCCTGGCCGCGCTCGGGACGCTGGCCGCCGGTCTCGCGCACGAGCTGAACAACCCGGCCGCGGCCGCGACCCGGGCGGTCGACGCGCTGACCGAGGCCCACGCGGCGATGCTGTCGTCGCTGCGCCGGCTGGCCGCCGCCCCGGTCGCCGGCGACGAGTTCACCCGGCTGGACACCCTCCGCCAGGAGCTGGGGCCCCGGCCCGGCGGGGACCCGCTGGAGGTCGCCGACCGGGAGGACGCCCTCGCCGACTGGCTGTCCCGGCAGGGGGTGGCGCACGGGTGGACGCTGGCCCCCGCGCTCAGCGGGGCGGGCGCCGACGTCGCCTGGGGCGAGCGGGTGGCCGGCGTCGTCGGGGCCGACCGGCTCGAGCCCGCGCTGGAGTGGGTGGCGAGCAGCCTGGAGGCGAGCGGGCTGCTGGCGGAGGTCAAGGAGTCCGCCCGCCGCATCTCCGACCTGGTGGCGGCGGTGCGGTCCTACTCCCAGCTCGACCGGGCCGCCGTGCGGGAGACCGACCTGGCCGAGGGCCTGGAGAGCACCCTGGCGATGCTCGCCCCGCGGGTGCCGCCGGGCGTGACCGTCGTCCGGGACCACGCACCCGGCGTGCCGCGCATCGAGGCGCGCGCCGCCGAGCTCAACCAGGTGTGGACCCACCTGGTCGACAACGCCCTGCACGCGATGGGCGACCGCGGGACGCTGCGGGTGTCCACGCGGGTGGACCGGGACGCGGTGGTGGTGGAGGTCGGCGACACCGGCGCCGGGATGACCCCGGAGGTCCGGGCGCACGCCTTCGACCCGTTCTTCACGACGCGCGGCGTCGGCGAGGGCACCGGCCTGGGGCTGGACATCTCCCGGCGGATCGTCGACCGGCACGGCGGGGACATCGACGTCGACCTGCGGCCCGGCGAGACGGTGCTCCGGGTGCGCCTGCCGGTCCGGCGTCCCGGACGTCACTGACCCGGGTGTCTCACGCAGGGCCTGCCGGGCCCCCGGCGGCCGGGACGGGCGCCGGGGCGGCCGGCCGCCGGTCCAGGGCGACGGCCAGGGCCGGGAACAGCAGCACGGTGACCACGCCGGCGCCGACCAGCGCGGCGGCGTTCTCCGGCAGCATGTGGCCGCTGCGCAGGCCGATCTCGGTGAGCGCGACCAGCACCGGCAGCGCGGTGGCGCTGACCAGGGCGGTCTGCGCGCGCTGCCGCAGCGGCAGCACCCGGCGGTAGACCAGCAGCGCCGGGCCGCCCCGGACGGCGAGCATGAGCACGAAGAACAGCACCAGCCGCAGCGGCGCGTCGGCGATCGAGCCGAGGTCCAGCGCCATGCCCGACGCCACGAAGAACACCGGCACGAAGAAGCCGTAGCCGACCGCGTCGAGCTTCGCCTCCAGCTGGGGCGCGGCCCCGCCGACCCACCGCCGCAGCACCATCCCCGCGAGGAAGGCCCCGAGCACCGCGTCCAGGTGGAACTGCTCGGTGACCGCGATGAGCGTGATCAGCAGCAGCACGGTGGCGCGCAGGGTGATCTGCGCGGTCGCGTCCTGGCCCGCGACGACGGCCCGGGCCAGCCGGCTGCCGTCCCGGACGCCGCGGCGCAGCAGGCCGAGGGTGAGGGCGAGCGCGGCGACCGCGCCCAGCGACACGAGCGCGGCGACCCGGCCCTGGCTGCCCAGGAACACCGCGATCGCGAGGACGGGCAGCAGCTCCCCGACGCCGCCCGCGGCCAGCAGGTACCGCCCGAGCCGGCCGGCGAGCAGCCCCTTCTCCCGCAGCACCGGCAGCAGCGTCCCCAGGGCGGTGGTGGTCAGCCCCAGCGCCACCGGGAGGAACGCCTCCACGACGCCCCCGGCGTGCAGCAGGCCCACGACGCCGAGCGCCAGCAGCAGGGACACCGTCCAGCCGAGCAGCGCCCGGCGGCCGGCGTCCTCCCGGAACAGCCGCGGGTCGAGCTCGTAGCCGGCGAGCAGGAAGACGAAGCCCAGCCCGACGTCGGCGAGCACCCGCACGTCCTGCGCCGTGCCGACGTCCAGTGCGGAGGGGCCCAGCAGCATCCCGCCGGCGAGCAGCAGCACCACCTGGGGCACCGGCAGCCGCGGGAACAGCCCGACGAGGACGGCGGCGAGCACGGAGACGGCCGTGACCGCGGCCAGGGTGTCGATCACCACGACGTCGTCCACCCGTACTCCCCTCGCCCGGGTGCCGGCCGATCCTCCCGCGCGCTCCCGCCCGCGGGGAAGCGTCCCGGCGCCCCCGCCGACGGCGCCGGTCGCCGGCCCGTTGTCAAACGCGAACGATGCGTTCACGATTGGCCCCGTGACGCTGTCGCTGACCGAGTACCGCTGCTGGGACGCCCTCGACACGGCCCGCCTCGTGCGCGACGGCGAGGTCACCGCCGCCGAGCTGGCCGAGGCGGCCCGCCGTCTGCTGGCCGAGCGGAGCGACCTCAACGCGGTCGCCGCCCCGGCCGCCCCCGCGCCCGGCGAGGGGACCGCACGGGGTCCCCTCGCCGGCGTGCCGTTCGCGGTCAAGGAGCTGCTCGCATGGCCCGGGCTGCCCTGGACCATGGGCTCCCGCCTCACGGCCACCGCTCCCGCACCCGGCCACTCGCCCTACGCCACGGCCGTCCGGGAGGCCGGAGTGCAGGTGGTCGCCTCGACGACCAGCTCCGAGTTCGGACTGCTGGGCAGCACCGAGACGGCGCTGCACGGCGTGACGGCCAACCCCTGGCGGGCGGGCCTGTCCGCGGGCGGGTCCTCGGGCGGCTCCGCCGCGCTGGTCGCCGCCGGTGTCCTCCCCATGGCGCACGGCAGCGACGCCGGCGGCTCGCTCCGCGTCCCGGCCGCGCTGACCGGCGTCTTCGGGTTCAAGCCGTCGAACCGGCGGTGCGAGCCGACCGGCCCGGAGGCGCCCGGACTGGGCGCCCTGCTCGTCGAGCACGTCGTCACCCGGTCCGTCCGCGACAGCGCGGCCTTCCTCGCGGTCACCGAGCGCCGCGGCCCCGGGGCGGTGCACCCACCGGTCGGCCGGGTGACCGGGCCGCCGGCCGACCGGCTGCGGATCGCGGTGCTGGCGCCCACGCTGCTCGGGGAGCAGCCCGACCGGGCCGTCCGCCACGAACTCGACCGGGCAGCCGCGCTGTGCGCGTCGCTCGGGCACGTCGTGGACGTCGCTCCGGCGCCGGAGGTCGACGGCCCCGAGCTGAGCCGGGGCTTCTTCACGGCCGCCGCCCTGACCATGGCCCAGGTCGCCCGCGCGGCCGTCCCGCTGCTCGGGCGGCCACCGGGCCCGGACGAGCTGGAGCCGTTCACCCTCGAGCTGATCGACTGGGCCTCGTCGCTCGGCCCGGACGGGCCGGCGCGGGCCGGGCGCGCGTTCGCGGACGCCACCCGCGCCTACCTCGGCCTGTTCGAGCACTGCGACGTCGTCCTCAGCCCGACGCTCGCCCGCACCTCCTGGCCGGTCGGGCACCTGTCCCCCTCCGCGGGCCGGGAGACGCTGATCCGCCGCACCGAGGAGGCCGTCGGGTACACGCCGATCCACAACGTCGCGGGGTGCCCGGGGATGTCGGTCCCCCTCGGCCGGCACGACGGGCTGCCGGTCGGCATCCACTTCGCCGCCCGGCCCGGTGCCGACCGGATGCTGCTGGAGCTCGCCCTCGAGCTCGAGGGCGCCGCTCCGTGGGCCGACGTCCGGCCACCGGAGCCGGCCGCTCCGGGAGCGCGGTGATGGCCCAGGTCCTCAAGCCGGAGGTGCGCGCGCGGATCGAGGACGCCGCCCTGCGCTGCTTCGCCGAGCACGGCTACCCCGGCACCTCGGTCGCCGCGATCGGGGACCTGGCCGGCACCGCCCCGGGGAACGTGTACCGGTACTTCGGCTCCAAGCAGGCGCTGTTCGACGCGGTGGTGCCGCCGGACCTGCCGGCCCGCCACGACCGGCTGCTCGACACCCGGGTCGCGGCCCTCGCCGAGGGATCCGCCCACGGCGCCCCGGCCGACGAGCTCCTCGGCTTCTGGCTCGACCACCCCCTCGCCGTCGCCGTGCTGCTCGACCGCGCGGAGGGGACGCCGTTCGCCGGCTACCCCGCCGCCTTCGTCCGGCGCCTGGTCGGCCACGCCGAGCGCTCCCTCGGCCGGCGGCCGACGCCCGAGCAGCGGGAGCTCCTCGACCTCGTCTTCGACAACACCCGCCGCGCGCTGGCCCGCATCCTGCGGACGGCGCGCGACCGGGACCACGGCCGCGCACTGGTCGCCGGCTTCTGGAGCTACCAGCTCCCCGGTCTGGACGGGCTCGTCGCCCACCTCCGTCAGGACACCTGAGCCCGGTCCCGGAGCCGCCGTGTCACATCCGCGGGCGCGGCGGTGCTCCCTGGACGTGAGCGCGATGAGGCACGGTGTCCCCGCACCGGCGGCCGCCGTGCCGGCCGTCCTGTCCCGGGCCGGCCGGAGCCGGCGGGTGGGCCGGGCGGATCGGGAGGACGGCGGGGCCGTGTCGGGACGGGGAGCGGTCCGCGCCGACCTCGAGCAGGTCTTCCGCGCCTCCTACCCGCGCGTGGTCGGCGTCGCCGCCCGGGTGCTCGGTTCCCGGGACGGCGCCGAGGACGTCGCCCAGGAGGTGTTCCTCTCCTTCGCCCGCACCACGGTGCCGGCCGGCGAGGCGCCGGGCTGGCTCTCGGTCGCCGCGGCCCACACCGCCCTGAACCACCTCCGCTCCGGCCGCCGCCGCGCCACCCGCGAGGAGGCGGCCGGCGGCCCCGACCCCGCGGTGCCCGACGTCGCCGACGACGTCGTCACCCTGGACGAGCGCCGCCGCGTGCGGGCGGCCCTGGCCCGGCTCCCCCGCCGCCAGGCCGTCGCGCTCGTCCTGCGGCACAGCGGCCTCAGCTACGCCGAGGTCGCGGCCGCCCTCGACCTGTCCCCCGGCAGCGTCGGCACGACCGTGCGACGCGCCGAGTCCGCCCTGCGCGAGGAGTTGACCCGCCATGCGTCATCCGACTGAGGGCACGCTGCGCCGGCTCGTGGACGAGCCGGCCGGTGTCCCCGACGCCGACCGCGAGCACGTCGCCGGCTGCGCCACGTGCCTGACCGGCCTGGCCGCCGCCCAGCGCGACGCCACCGCCGTCTCCGCGGCCCTGTCCCCGGACACCGCCGCCGACACCGCCCCCGACACCGGGGCCGCCTGGCACCGCCTGTCGTCCGCGGTCACCCTGGACGAGCGCCGCCGCGTGGCCGCCCCCGACCCGGTCCGCCGCCGGCGCGCGCGGCTGCGCAGCCCGCTCGTGGCCGCCGTCGGCGTGGTCGCGCTGCTCGCCGGCGCCGGCGCGGCCGCCGCCGCGGACTGGCTGCAGGTCTTCCGCACCGAGGAGATCGCGCCGGTCACGGTCACCCAGGCCGACCTGGTGGCGCTGCCCGACCTGTCCGCCTACGGCACCGCGCAGGTGCTGGAGGAGCCCGACGTCCGCCCGGTGGCCGACGCCGCCGCCGCGGAGGACGTCACCGGGCTCGCCGTCCCGCGGGTCGACGAGCTCCCCGGTGGGGTGGGCGGCGACCCGTCCTACCAGGTCGGTGACCGGGCGGCCGTGGAGTTCACCTTCTCCGCCGAGCGGGCGGCGCAGGCGGCCGCGGCGTCCGGGGAGACGCTGCCGCCCCCGCCGGCCGGTCTCGACGGCGGCCGGTTCCGGCTGACCGCCGGTCCCGGCGTCGCCGCGGTCTGGACCAGCGGCAGCGGCGCGCCCGGCCTGGTCGTCGCCCGGGTCGTCGCCCCCACCGCCGAGTCCTCGGGCATCCCGTTCGGGACCGCCCGCGACTACCTGCTGTCGCTGCCCGGCCTGCCCGAGGACCTCGCCGCCCAGCTGCGGTCCTTCTCCGGCGACGGCACGACGCTGCCGCTGCCGGTGCCGGCCGGGCTGGCGACCAGCTCGACCGCCGACGTCGACGGCGAGGAGGCCACGGTGCTCACCTCGCGGGACGGCTCGGTGGCCGGCGTGGTGTGGGTGACCGACGGCGTCGTCACCGCGGTGGCCGGGTCGCTGGGCGCCGACGAGGTGCTCGCCGTCGCCCGGGGTCTGTCGGAGTGACCTCCCCGACCGCCGCCGCGGAACGGCTGCTGGCCGAGCTGCCGCCGTCGCCGGCGGTCTGGTGCCAGGGGCTGCGCAAGCGGTACGGACGGCGGACCGCGGTCGACGGTGTGTCCTTCACCGTCGGCCGCGGCGAGGTGCTCGGGCTGCTCGGGCCCAACGGCGCGGGCAAGACCAGCGTCATCAAGATGCTGCTCGGCCTCGTCCGGCCCGACGCCGGCGAGGTGCTGCTGCTCGGGCGGCCGGCGCGCGACCCGCAGGCCCGGGCCCGCGTCGGCTACCTGCCCGAGCTGTTCCGCTACCAGCCGTGGCTCAGCGCGGCGGAGGTGCTGGCCCTGCACGTGCGGCTGTCCGGCGCGGCGGTGCCGGGGGCCGAGCAGCGCGACGTCCTGGCGCTGGTCGGCCTGGCCGACCGCGCCGGCGACCGGGTGGGCGGCTTCTCCAAGGGCATGCAGCAGCGGCTGGGGCTGGCCGTGGCGCTGGTGGCGCGCCCGGAGCTGGTGGTGCTCGACGAGCCGACCAGCGCGCTGGACCCGCTCGGCCGCGTGGACGTCCGCGACGTCGTGCTGTCGCTGCGCGAGCGCGGCGTCGCGGTGCTGCTCAACTCGCACCTGATCGGCGAGGTGGAGCGGGTCTGCGACCGCGTGGTCATCCTCGACCGGGGGCGGGTCGCGGCGGCCGGGACGCTGGCCGAGCTGCTCGGGCAGCGGGAGGTGCGGCTGCGGCTCGACGGCGTCGACGCCCGCGCCGAGGCGCGGCTGGCCGCCACCGGCCGGCTGACCCGCAGCGGCGACCGGTTCACCGTCACGCTGCCCGAGGACGCCGACGCCGTGGTGCCGGCGCTGGTCGCCGACCTGGTCGCGCTCGGCGTCCGGGTGCACGCGGTGGAGCCGGGGCGGATCAGCCTGGAGGAGCGGCTGCTCGACGTCCTCCGCTCGGGTCAGGCGGCCCAGTCGTGAGCACCGCCCGCGTCGTGCTGACGATCGCCGGCCTGACCCTGCGCGAGGCCGCGCGGCGCAAGGTGCTGCGCTCCCTCGCGGTGCTCACGCTGGCGCTGCTCGGGCTGTCCGCGTGGGGCTTCGCCCGGCTGGACGCCGAGTTCGGGGGGCTGACCAGCGGGGAGGCGCGGATCGCGGCGTCGACCGTGCTCAACCTGGTGATGTTCGGCTACAGCCTCATCGCCGCGCTCGGGACGGCGTTCCTCGCCGGCCCGACCGTCTCCGGGGAGGTGGAGTCCGGGGCGGCGCTGGCGGTGCTGGCGCGGCCGGTCCGCCGCTCGGCGGTGCTGGTCGGCAAGTGGCTGGGGCTGGTGGCGTTCGGCAGCGCGTTCGTCGCGCTGGCGGGGCTCGCGCAGTTCGTCGTCGTCCAGGGAACGGTCGGGTACTGGCCGCCCCGGCCGCTGGTGGGGCTCGCGCTGCTCGCTGCGCAGACCGCGGTGCTGCTCACCCTGGCCCTGCTGCTGTCCACGGTCATCTCGCCGATGGCCTCGGGCGTGGTGGCGGTCGGCCTGTTCGGCGCCACCTGGATCGCGGGCGTCGTCGGCGGGATCGGCGACGCGCTGGGCAACGAGGGCGTCGCGCGGGTGGGCGCGGTGTCGCGGATGCTGCTGCCCACCGACGGGCTGTGGCGCGGGGCGATGAACGCCTTCCAGGACCCGACGCTGGTCGGGCAGTTCACCGAGCTCGGCGGGTCGCCGTTCTTCGGCGAGGCCCCGCTCACCGCCACCTACCTGGCGTGGGCGGCGCTGTGGGTCGCCGTCGTCCTGGGGCTCGCGGGGATGGCGTTCTCCCGCCGGGACCTGTAGCCGTCCCGGCTCGGTACCGTCCGTGGCCGGGGTCACACGACCCCGCCCCGCCCGACGACGCCGTCTGGAGTTGCCCCGTGCCGGTCGACCCGCACATCTCCGCCCTGCTGTCCATGCTCGCGCAGTCCGGCGCGCCGCCCATGTGGGAGGGCACGCCCGAGGCCGGCCGCGCCCAGTACCTGGCGCTCACGCACGGCGCGCGCTCGCCCGAGCACGTGGTGCCGGTGGCGAGCACCGAGGACCGCACCGTCCCCGGGGCCGAGGGCGACCTGCGGGCGCGGGTGTACCGGCCCGAGGGCGAGGGGCCGTTCCCCACGGTCGTGTTCTTCCACGGCGGCGGCTGGGTGATCGGCGACCTCGACACCCACGACAACATGGCCCGCAACGTCTGCCGCGGCGCCGGGGCCGTGGTGGTCGCCGTCGACTACCGGCTCGCCCCCGAGCACCCGTTCCCGGCCGCCGCCGAGGACGCCGTCGCCGCGGCGCGCTGGGCGGCGCAGCACCTGGACGGGCTCGGCGGCGACTCCCGGCTCGGGCTCGCCGGCGACAGCGCCGGCGGCAACCTGGCCGCCGTCGTCGCCCAGGTCCTCCGCGACGACGGCACGAAGGTCGCCGCCCAGTTCCTGGTCTACCCGTCGGTCGACGTCGCCGGCGAGTACCCGTCCCGGGTGGAGAACGGGAAGGGCTACTTCCTCGAGCGGGACACGATGGACTGGTTCCACGGCCACTACGCCGGGACCTGGGAGGACGCCCGCGACCCGCGGCTGTCCCCGCTGCACGCCGCCGACCTGGCCGGCCTGCCGCCGGCGCTCGTGGTCACCGCCGAGTTCGACCCGCTGCGCGACGAGGGCGAGGCCTACGGCGAGGCGCTCGAGGCCGCGGGCGTGCAGGCCGACGTGCGCCGCTACGACGGGATGGTCCACGGCTTCTTCGACATGGGCGCCTGGTCCCCGGCCGCGCAGGCCGCGATCGACGAGAGCTGCGCGCGCTTCGGCGAGCTGCTCCGGGGCTGAGACGGCGGGCCGGCCACCCGCCGCGGTGGCCGGCCCGTCAGACCCAGTACGTGTCGTGGCGGAGCATGAACTCCGCCCGCTCCTCCGGCGTCATCTGCGCACCCCGCGCGAGCGTCCGGAAGTACTCCTCGCGCGGGCCGCCCGGCGCGAACATCAGCAGCATCGACGCGTGGTCGCCGCCGCGGAACCCGTGGATCCCGCCCTCGGGGACGTAGAGGAAGTCGCCCGCGCCCGCGGTGACCCAGCTGCGCCCGTCGTAGACCTCCACCTCGCCGCGCAGGACGTAGAACTGCTCGGAGATCGAGCGGTGGAAGTGCGGGCCGGGGCCGGACGCGTCGGCGCCGAAGGTCCACCGGTAGAGGCCGAACCGGCCGGTCGTCTGGTCCCCGGTGGCGAGGAACTCGCAGGTGACGCCGGCGGCCGAGACGGTGTCCGGGGGCTGGTCGGCGCGGCGCAGCCAGGCGGTGGCCTCCCCGGTGGTGCCGCGGTAGAGGTCGGGCGGGTAGTGGCGGTGCAGGGACACGGCTCCGGCTCCTCTCGTCGCCGGCGCCCATCCTCGCAGCGGAGCGGTAGCGTCCGCCGGGTGCCGGACGCTGCGACGGAGCGGGTCGGGCGGCGGCTGGACGCCCTCACGTTCGGGCTCTTCACCGTCGCCCTGGGCACCAACGTCCCCACGCCGCTGCTGCTGGTCTACCGGCGCACCCTCGGGCTGTCCGACGCCGACCTCACCGCCGTCTTCGGCTGCTACGCGATCGGCCTGATCGCCGCGCTGACCGTGTCCGGCGCCGCCTCGGACCGGTTCGGCCGGCGCACCGTCGTCCTCCCGTTCGCGGTGCTGGCGGGACTGGTCTCGCTGTTGTTCGTGCCCGCGGCCGAGCACCTGCCGCTGCTGTACGCGGGACGGCTGCTGCAGGGCGCGGTGTCCGGCGTCGTGTTCTCGGTGGCCAACGCGTGGCTGCAGGACCTGGCCGGTCCCGGCGGGCAGCAGTCGGCGGCCACCCGCGGGGCGGTGTCGACGTCGCTGGGCTTCGCGATCGCGCCCGCCATGAGCGGGGTGCTCGCCGAGTACGGCCCGGCGCCGACGACGCTGCCCTACCTCGTGCACGTCGCCGTCCTGCTGGTCGGGCTGGCCGCGCTGCTCACCGTGCCGGAGACCGTGCGGGAGCGCCGGCCGGGCCGGCTGATGACCCTCGGCCTGCCGCCGGAGGCGCGGCGGCCGTTCCGCGCGGTGCTCGCGCCCACCGCCACGGGCGTGTTCGCCTTCCCCGCGGTGGCGGCGACCGTGCTGCCGCTGCTGGTGGTGCCCGACGGCGTCGGCGTGGCGTACGCCGGGCTGGTGGGCGGGCTGGCGCTGGCGGCGAGCGCGGTGGCGGCGCGGCTGGGGCGGCGGGCCGGGGGCGGCGGCGGTCCGCTCGGGATGACGCTCGGCGCCGTCGGCCTCGCGCTCGGCGTGGTCGCGGTGGCGACCACGTTCGAGCCGCTGCTGCTGCCGGCGTCGGCGCTGATGGGCGCCGGCGGGGGCCTGTGCCTGACCGCGGGGCTGACGCTGACCGCGCAGCTCGCGCCCCCGCACACCCGCGGGGCGATGAACAGCGCCTTCTACGCCTTCGCCTACGTCGGGTTCGGCACCCCGCTGCTGCTCGCCTGGCTGGGCTCGGTGTCCGGCACCGTCCCGGCGCTGGCGGCGTTCGTGGCGGTGCCGCTCGCGCTCGCCGCCTGGTTGTGGTGGGAGCTGCGGTCCACCGCCCGCGGGTGAGATGTCAACCCTCGGATGCGATCCGTGGACAGGCGTTTGACCTGGGGATTCACCGCGCGGGAGGGTGCCTGATCGGGTAGGCTTCGTACATGTGTTCGGGTGAGCCGGGGAGCGGGGACGTCCTCGACGACGTCGCCGCGCTGGTCGCCGAGCGCAACCGGATCGACGCCCGCCTCGCCCGCGCGGTCCGGGCCGCGGAGCTGTCCCAGGCGCCGGAGCGGGACGGCCTGACGTCGATGGCCTCGTGGCTGCGCGGGCACTGCCGGCTCTCCGGTGCCGCCGCCGCGCGGCTGGTGCGCACCGGGCGGGCGCTGGAGCACCTCCCGGCGCTGGCCGAGGCACACGACGCCGGACTGGCGACCTCGGAGCAGATGGCGAAGGCGGCCGAGGCGGTGACCCCGGAGCGGCTGGCCTCCGCTGTCGAGCAGGGCGTGGACCTGGCGGTGGTCGACGCGGTGCTCACCGGCGTGGCGATCGAGCAGTCGCACGCCGACCTCGTCGCGGTGGTGCAGCACTACTGCAACGCCCTCGATCCCGACGGCCCGGAGCCCGACCCGACCGAGGGGCGGTCGTTGACGCTGGCCCGGCACGCCGACGGGTCGCTGTCCTTCCGCGGCCACCTGGACGCGGTCGGCGGGGAGAGGCTGCAGACCGCACTCGAGGCGCACGTGCAGGCCGACCGCCCCGCCGGCGACGAGCGCACCCGCGCCCAGCGCCTCGGCGACGCGCTGGTGCAGGTCGCCGACAACGTGCTGACCTCGGGGTCGCTGCCGACGCTGCGCGGGCACAGGCCGCAGATCGCGGTCGTCATCGACCTCGACGACCTGGTCGATCCGGCCGGGCGGCCGAACGCCGGGCGGATGGGCTTCGGCGCCACCATCTCCGCCGCGAGAGCCCGCTGGCTGGCCTGCGACGGCGCCGTCTCCCGCGTGGTCTTCGGCCCCGACGGCGCACCACTGGACCTCGGCCGGGAGCGGCGGCTGATGAGCCGCCACATCCGTCGCGCAGCGGAACTGCGCGACGGGGGGTGCGTGTTCGCCGGCTGCGGCGCACCGACGTGGTGGTGCGACGTGCACCACCTGGTCCACTGGATCGACGGCGGCGACACCAGCCTCGACAACGCGGCGCTGCTGTGCGAGCGCCACCACACCAAGGTCCACCACGGGTTCCGGGTCGAGCGACGACCGGACGGCCGATGGCGCACCTACCGACCGGACGGCACCGAGATCACCACCCCGGCACCCCTGCTCGCTCCCGCCGCCTGACGTACCTCGCGCCTGCGCGCCTGTGTCAGCCCAGCGAGCGGCTGCGTTGCTCCGCGCCGACCTCGCCGTAGGGGTAGTCGGACCAACCGGGGTCGCTGACGGCGTCGAGCCGCGCGGTCTCCTCCTCGCTCAGCACGAGTCCGGCGGCTCCCAGGTTGCCGCGCAGCTGGTCGGTGGTGCGGGCCCCGAGGATCACCGAGCTGACGCCCGGCCGGGCCAGCAGCCAGGCCAGCGCCACCTGCGGCATCGTCGCACCGCGCGCCTCCGCGACGTCCTGCACCGCCGACAGCACGTCCCACGTGCGCTCCCGCGCGGCGACCCGGTCGTAGGCCTCCATCCCGCGCGCCGGGTCCTCGCCCAGCCGCGTCGCCCCGGTGGGCCGCTGGTCCCGGGTGTACTTGCCCGACAGCCACCCGCCGCCCAGCGGACCCCAGGGCAGCAGCCCCAGGCCGTTGGCCAGGCAGGCGGGCACGATCTCGGCCTCGACGTCGCGCACGAGCAGGCTGTACGACGGCTGCAGGGTCACCGGCACGGCGAGGTGCGCGCGCTCGGCCACGTCGACGGCCCGCTGCACCTGCCAGCCGGTGAAGTTCGACAGCCCCGGGTAGGCGATCTCGCCCGCGGACACGGCGTCGTCGAGGAAGCGCAGCGTCTCCTCCAGCGGCGTGAGCGGGTCCCACGCGTGCAGCTGGTACAGGTCGACGGAGTCCACGCCGAGCCGGCGCAGCGAGTCGTGCAGCGCCCGGCGCAGGTGCCGGCGGGAGGTGCCCAGCGCGTTGGCGTCCTCGCCCATCGGGAAGCGGCCCTTGGTGGCGAGGACGACGCGGTCGCGGACGTCGGCCGGGCGCGAGGCCAGCCAGCGCCCGACGATCTCCTCGGACGCGCCGGCGGAGTAGACGTCGGCGGTGTCGACGAGCGTGCCGCCCGCCTCGACGAACACGTCGAGCTGCTCGTGCGCTCCCGCCTCGTCGGTCTCCGCGCCGAAGGTCATCGTGCCGAGCGCCAGCGAGGAGACGGCACAGCCGCTGCGGCCGAGGGTGCGCAGGTCCATGCGTCCAGCAAGCCACAGGACGCGGAGCCGCGCGAGGTCAGCGCAGGGCCGGCACCCGGTTGGCCAGCTCCAGCAGCACGTCGGCGTGGCAGGGCTCGCCGGCCGGGCACCAGCAGGCGAGGTTCCGCCCCCGCAGCTGCCGGCGGGCCTGGGCGGCGAGGTCGCCGGAGGCGGCCCAGCGGCGGTACCACTCGATGGCGGTGGCACGGTCGGCGCAGCGGACGACGCGGCTGCCGTCCTCCTGCTCCCCCGGCTCCCGCGCGGTCGGCAGCGGCCACGCGGTCTCGCCGTCGCCGGGCAGCCACAGGTAGGTCTCCCCCACCCGGAACGGGTTGCCCCAGCGCGAGGGGCGGGCGACGACGACGGTGTTCGGCGGCTTCCGCCAGCCGCGCGCCCGGGAGAGCTGCACACGCACCGGACCGGTCATGGGCCGATGCTGCCGCGCGGGTGTGACAGGACCGCGCCGCGCTCCCCGGGCTCCCCCGTCCGGGGACACCCCCGGTCCGACCAGCGCTTCCGGGGGTCTCACCCGATGGTCCGCGCGCGGCGCCGTCGCGAGGCTCGAGGTGCCCGGCGGGACCGAGGTCACGTCCCGCCGGGCTCCACCCCCCGTGGCCGACGACGAGGCGCCGTGTCCGCTCCCGAGTGCACCCTCGACCCCCCGCAACCCCCCGCTCCTGCCCCCCGCCGCCGCGGTCCGGCGGCGCGCGTGCGGGACCGGCTCGGCCGCCTGGCGCTGCGCCGCGTCCGCCGCCGCGGGCTGGACCTCTCCCGCCTGACGTTCCTCCCCGCCGCCGCGACGGTCCCGCTGCGGCGGGTCGACGTCGACCCGGTGCCCGAGCTGCGCGACGGCGGGCCGGTGCGGCGGCTGGACCTGCCCTTCGACCTCTCCGTGCTCCTGGTGACCGGCGCCGCGGAGGCCCGCGCGGTGCTCGCCGACCGCGACGGCTTCAGCACCGACGTCCGCCACCTGTTCAGCGGCACCGGGCCGGCCACCGCCGACGACGTCGGCGGCCTGGGGTTCACCGACCCGCCCGACCACACCCGGCTGCGCGGCCTGGTCGCCCCGGAGTTCACGCGGGCCCGCCTGCAGCGCCTCGGACCCGCGATCGAGGAGACCGTGGCCCGGCAGCTCGACGAGCTCGAAGCGGCCGGGCCGCCGGCCGACCTCGCCCGGCTCGTCTCCGGCCCGGTCCCGATGCGGACGGTCTGCGACCTCCTCGGCCTCGACCGTCCCGACGAGCAGCTGGTCACCCGCCTGGCCACCAGGCGCTTCGACGCCGCCCGCGGCACCGCCGGCGCGTTCGGCGCGGTGTCGGCGCAGCGCCGGCTGCTGTTCGACGCGGTCGCACGGCAGCGCCGGGACCCCGGCGACGGGTTGCTCGGGCGGATCGTCCGCGAGCACGGCGACGCCGTCTCCGACGCCGACCTGGCCGGCCTGGCGGACGGGATCGTCACCGGCGGGTTCGAGACGACGGCGTCGACGATCTCGCTCGGCACGCTGGTCCTGCTGCGCGACCCGGCCGCCGCGGCGCTGGTGCGCGAGGGCCCGCGCCGGGACGTGGAGACGGTGGTGGACGAGCTCCTGCGGCTGCTGTCGGTGGTGCAGGTGGCCTTCCCCCGCTTCGCCCGGCGGGACACCGAGGTCGCCGGGCACCGGCTGCGGGCCGGCGACGCGGTCCTGGTCTCGCTGAGCGCCGCGAACCGCGACCCGGCCTGGGCCGGCGCGCACCCCGACGCGCTCGCCCCCGGGCGGCCGACCCGCGGCGGGCACCTGGCCTTCGGCCACGGGATCCACCGCTGCGTCGGCGCCGAGCTGGCGCGGCTGGAGCTGCGGATCGTGCTGCCCGCGCTGTTCCGGCGGTTCCCGGACCTCGCCCTCGCGGTGCCGCCCGAGCGGCTGGCCTTCCGCCGGCTGTCGTTCGTGTACGGCGTCGACGCGCTGCCGGTGACGTTCTGACTCAGCCGGCGGGGTCGGCGCGCAGCAGCGCGGCGCCCGGGACGACGAGGCGGCGGACGTGCGCGTCGACGTCGTCCGGGCCGGGTGCCGGCTCGCCGAAGTCGAGGGCGCCGATGGCGTAGAAGTCCGTCGTCGCGGTGACGCACTGCCAGCGCCAGGTGAGCTCGCGGCCGTCGAGGTGCGGGAGCAGCGGCGCCAGGGCGGCGCAGTACCGCCCGGCCGTCGCACGCACCGCCGCCGCGCCGTTGGCCTCCCAGCGGTCCGGCGGCTGGTCGAAGATCCGGGTGAACACGCGGGCGGCGTACCGGCCGCGGCCCGCGCAGCGCAGCGCGACGATCGGCCGCACCCAGCCGTCGACGAGCGCCTCGACGCCGGCGTGCCCGCCGAGGCCGGCCAGCGCCCGCTCCCGGTCGGCGACCACGCCGTCCACCACCCGGCGCTCGACGGCGGCGACCAGCCCGTCCTTGCCGCCGAAGTAGTAGCCCACAGCGGCGGCGTTGGCGACGCCTGCCCGCCGCAGCACGTCACGCACCGAGGTGCCCGCGGCACCGGCGGTCGCGAGCAGTTCCTCGGCCGCGTCCAGCAGCCGCACGGGGGTTGCGACCTCCGTCACGGCCCCTCCATCCTGGGTCACCGCCCTCAGACGGGCGTGTCAGGCGATCGTCTGGAGTCCAGCATGCCCGACGCCCGAGGAGCCCGGGGCGGCCTCGGCACCCTGCTCGCCGCCACGGGCGCCGCCTCGGCCCTGGTCGTCGGAGCCGCCCCCTCGCTCGCGCTGGCCCTGCCCGAGCTCGGCCGCGCCACCGGGGCGACGCAGACCGAGCTGACCTGGGCGGTCCAGGCCTACGGGCTGGCCTTCGCCGCGCTGCTGCTGCCGCTGGGCGTCGCCGCCGACCGCTTCGGCCGGCGCGGCGCGCTGCTGCTGGGCCTGGCGGTGTTCGCCGCCTGCACCGCCGCGTCGGGCCTGGTCACGGACCCGCTCGCGCTCGTCGCGCTGCGCGGGCTGGCAGGCGCCGGCGCGGCGGCGGTCGTGCCGGCCACGCTGTCGGTCCTGGTCGACGCCCATCCCGCTGAGCGCCACGCCTCCGCGATCGGCGTGTGGGCCGCGGTCTCCGGCGCGGGGGTGCTGCTGGGGCTGCTGCTCGCCGGCGCGCTGCTCGAGGTCGCCTGGTGGGGCAGCGTGCAGGTCGCCTCCGGCGCGCTCGCCGGGCTGGTCCTGGTGCTGTGCCTCGTCGTCGTCCCGGCCTCGCGGAACCCGGACCGGCCGCTGGACCCGCTCGGCGGCGTGCTCGCCCTCGCCGGTCTCGGCGGTGTGGTGTGGGGCGTCATCGAGGGGCCCGTGCGCGGGTGGACCGACGCGACGACGCTCGGTGCCCTCGCCGTCGGCGCGGTGTCGCTGGCCGCGTTCACGCGCCACCAGCTGCGCAGCCGGCACCCGCTGGTCGACCTCCGGCTGTTCCGCGACCGGCGCCTGTCCCTGGGCCGTGCCGTCGTCCTCCTGCAGTTCGCCGCCGCCTGCGGTCTGCTCTTCCTCGCGCCGCAGTGGCTGCAGTACGTGCGCGGCCTCTCGCCCCTGGAGGCCGCGCTGTGGCTGCTGCCGATGGCGGTCGGCACCACCGTGGCCGTGCGGATCGCCCCGGTGCTGCGCCGGCAGGGCCCCCGCGCGGTCACGACGAGGGCGCTGCTCCAGATGGGCATCGGGGCGTTCCTGCTGTCCCGGCAGGCCGACGGCGACGCGCCGCTGTGGCAGTTCCCCGCGGCGACGTTCCTCTTCGGGATCGGCTTCGGCCAGGCGCTGGTCTCGGCCACGGCACTGATCGCCGAGGGCCTGCCCGCCGACCGGCGCTCGCCCGCCGCCACGGTCGGGGACGCGACGCGCTGGGTCGGCGGCGCGCTCGGCGGCGCGGTCGCCGCCGGTGTCCTGCTCGCCGTCTACCGGGGCGACCTGTCCCCCGCGGTCGCGGACCTGCCCGCGCAGACCTCCGCCTGGGCGAGGTCCGGCATGGCGCAGGCCGTCGAGGTGGCCGGCCGCTCGGGGTCCGCCGGCGCGGCGGTCGCCGACGGCGCCCGGGAGGCGTTCGCCGCCGGCTACGCCGTCACGTTGCGCGTCGGGGCGGCGGTCCTGCTCGGCGGCGCGCTGCTGTCCGCCGTGCTCGCCCCCCGGCAGGTGCAGGCCCGGCGCCGAGGCATCGGACGCGCCCTGGGTCCGGTCGTCTCGGTGGTGGCACGGCGGCGGCCGGTCGTGGGTGTCGCCCCGGTGTCCCGGGTGGTCCCGACCCGGCGCCTGCCCCGGGGTGTGGAGGTCGCCCTGGTGGGCGGGATGGTGCTGGGCCTCTTCGGCGGTGTCGTCCTGCTGACCCACGTCCTCACGCGGTCGACCGACGTGCCGGACACCGTCCCCGCCGCGCTGACCGAGGCGCCGCGGACCGCCGCACCGCAGCTGTCCCCCACCTCCGCCGCGGTCGTGCCTCCGCCCGTGACCGACGCGACCACGCTCCCCGGGACGTCCGAGCCGCCCCCGGACACGACGGCGCCGGCGCCCACCACCACGGCCGCGCCCGCGCCGGCCCCGGCCACGGCGGCCCGGACCACGCAGGCCGCCGAGACCACCACCCCGCCGGCCGCGACCACCGCTCCACCCGAGACCACCTCCCCGCCGGCCGAGATCACCACTCCACCCGAGGCCACCACCCCGCCGGCCGCGACGGCGACGCCCACCCCGGCGACGCCCACCCCGACGACGCCCACCCCGACGACGCCGCCACCGACCACGACCCCACCGACCACGACCACGCCGCCCGCGACCACCACACCGCCCGCCCCGACCACCACGACGCCTGCGCCGACCACCACGCCCACCCCGACCACCACGCCGCCCGCGACCACCACGACCCCACCGACCACGAGCCCACCGACCGTGACCACCACCCCAACGGCGGGGACGACGACCACCCCGACCGGGACCACGCCGTCGACCGGGACCACGACCACCTCGGGCACGACCACCTCGGGCGCGACCACCTCGAGCGCGACCACCTCCGCACCGGCGAGTCCCTGAGCCGGATCCGGCAGGACTGCTGCGGTCCCCGGCAGGGACACCCCTGTCGCGGCACGGCGCGGCGACCGATCCTGGGGCATGGACATCCTGACCGCGAGCACAGCGGGCCGGGTCCGGCAGGCGGTGACCCGGTACTGGCAGGCCCAGGTGCACCTGTGGGAGGTGTACCTCTCGCCCGCCGGCTGGGACCCGGCGCCCGGGGACGAGGCCCTGCACTGGGTGGGCCGGCGCCTGGTGGGCAGCGTCCTGCCGGACGAGCCGCGCTGACCTCACTCCCCGGCGGTCAGCGCGGCCAGCTCGACGACGGCGTCGACCAGCGCGGCGCCGTCGAGCAGGACGAGGTCGTTGTGGTCGGCACCGGGGACCTCGACCAGCCGGTGCAGCGCGGCGGCGGCGTCGGCCACCCGCCGGCTCTGCGCCGGCGGCACGATCGTGTCCGCGGTGCCGAGCACGACCGTCGTCGGCACCCGCACCCGGGCGACCCGCTCGGCCACCGGGTACCGGTCGCGCAGCAGCAGCCGGACCGGCAGGAACGGGTAGTGCTCGGCGCCGACGGCGGCCAGGTCGGTGAACGGCGACCGCAGCACCAGCCCGGCCGGCGGGTGCTCCACGGCCAGCTCGGCCACCACCGCCGCCCCCAGGCTCTCGCCGTAGTAGAGGAGCCGGCCGGCGGGCACGCCGGCCTCCTCGAGCAGCCAGGTCCGCGCGGCCCGGACGTCGAGCGCCAGGCCCTCCTCGCTCGGGCTGCCCGGGTTGCCGCCGTAGCCGCGGTAGTCGAACAGCAGCACCGCCAGCCCGGCGTCCGACAGCGCCCGGGCCAGCGGCGCGCGCAGCCCGCGGTGCCCGCCGTTGCCGTTCGCCACCAGGACGGCGGGCGCGGCGGCGGCCGGGCCGGGGACGAACCAGGCGCCCAGGGTCAGGCCGTCGGCGGTGGTCAGCCCGACGTCCCGGGCGCCGGGCACCGCGACGGCCGCGGCGGGCAGCGGGCCGTCGTCGGGGAGGTAGACCAGGCGCCGCTGGAACGTCCACAGCAGGCCCACGACCACAGCCAACACGACGAGGACGGCCAGCGCCGCCCGCGGTCCGGAGCGCACGGCCCGATGGTCGCGGACGGCCCGCACCGCCACCCCGCCGGACCGGGCGGCGGCCGCGGGACGCACCCGAGGAGGGCCCGCGACCGGTAGCGTCGGGGCGGACCGGAGGAGGTCCCGTTCCCACACACCGCGGACGCTGCGCCGAAGCCCACCTCGGATGCCCCTGCCGGGGCGACGAGACCGTCCACGAGCGACGCTCGAGTGAGATGCGCGACGCCCGGGCCCGGTCCGACGAGCCGGTGGACTGCCCCGAGTGCGGCTCCCCGACCACACCGCTGTCCCTGCTCGCCTGGGGGAACTGCCGGGTCTGCCGCACGGCGCAGTCCCGGCTGACCGACCCGCTCCGCTGGTGACGACGGCGGGGACGGCCGCCGCCCCCGCGCCGGGAGCCGGTACAGTGGCCTCCGGTCGCTGTCGTGCCTCTGCTTCGTTCTCGGACGTCCGCAGTCGTCTCTGCCTGACGTTCCTCTCGGTCCTGCCGGTCGGTGCGGCGACCCGGCGCCGGCACCTGCCGGACCGACACCCCCAGCACGGAAGAGAGAACGACATGACCCAGGGCACCGTGAAGTGGTTCAACGCGGAGAAGGGCTTCGGCTTCATCGAGCAGGACGGCGGCGGCCCCGACGTCTTCTGCCACTTCTCGGCGATCAGCGGCTCCGGCTACCGGTCGCTGGACGAGGCGCAGCGCGTCGAGTTCGACGTCACCCAGGGCCAGAAGGGCCCCCAGGCGGAGAACGTCCGCGCGATCTGAGCACCACCGGGGGCACGCGGCGCGACCGCGCCGCGTCCTCCCGCCGCACCACCACCGGACCCCCACGGCCCCTCGGCCGCGGGGGTCCCGTCGTCCCCGGGGCCCGGGACCGGACCGCCGGACCGCGGGACGCCCGGCGGGCACGCCCCCGTGTGAGAGTGGCGGCCATGTACCTGCTCGAGTACTCCCTGGCCGACGACTACCTGGAGCGACGGGCCGCGCTGCGGGAGGACCACCTCGCGCTCGCCCGCGCGGCGCACGAGCGGGGTGAGCTGCTGCTCGCCGGCGCGCTGCCGGACCCGTTCGACCGGGCGCTGCTGGTCTGGACGACCGACCGCGAGGTCGTGGAGCGCTTCGCCGAGTCCGACCCCTACGTCGTCCACGGCCTGGTGACCGGCTGGACGGTCCGGCCGTGGAACGTCGTCGTCGGGGGGCGGGAGTCGTGAGCGGCTTCCCGACCGTCGCCGAGCTCGCCGCCGAGGAGGACGAGCTGCGGTTCACGACCTTCACCAACGACGACGCCTGGGACCTCGGCTCGGCGCTCGTGGCCGGAGCCCGCCGCGCCGACGCGCCGGTCGCGGTCGAGATCCGGCGCAACGGGCACCGGCTGTTCTCCGCCGCCCTGACCGGCGCCACCCCCGACAACGCGGACTGGATCGCGCGCAAGGCCCGGACCGTGCACCGCTTCGGGCACAGCTCGCTGTACGTCCGGCAGTCCTGGGTGGAGAAGGGCACGACGTTCGAGGAGTCCTCCGGGCTGGACCCCCGGCTGTACGCCGCGCACGGCGGCGCCGTGCCGGTGCTCGTGCGCGACGTCGGCCCGGTCGGCGTCGTCGTCGTGTCCGGGCTGCCGCAGCTGGAGGACCACCGGATGGTCGTCGCGGCGATGCGGGCGCACCTCGGCCGCTGAGTACGGGTCGGTACTGGTACCTGTGGGACCCGTGTCACAGGATGTGCACCGTCGACGGCGACGGGGCCGACGACGGGACTCCGGAGGTGCGGGGACGTGACGGTGCGCAGTGCGGTCCGCTGGGCCGCGACACACGGCGCGATGCGGCTGGCGATCCGGGCACGGGCCCGGGCGGGCAACCCCGACGCCGAGGTCCTCCGCGACCCGGTCGTGCGCGAGGACCCCCACGCCCACTACGAGCGGCTGCGCACGCCGGCACCGTTCGCCGGCGGCGCGTTCGCCCGGGTCAGCGTGCACCACGACGTCTGCACCGACGTCCTGCGCAGCGACGACTTCGGCCAGATCGGCGGCAACCGCACCGAGGGCCTGCCGCCGGTGCTGCGGCTGGCGCTGCGCCTGGCCGGCCCCCGGCCCAGCGTCGGGCCGATCGACCCGCCGTCGATGCTCGCCGTCGACCCGCCCGACCACACCCGCTACCGCCGGCTGGTCAGCCGGGCCTTCACCGCCCGGGCGGTGGCCCGGCTGCGCGAGCGCACCGGCGAGATCGCGCACGACCTGCTCGACGACCTCGAGCGCGAGGCCGCGGCCACCGGCGGGCAGGTCGACCTCGTCGCCCGCTACGCCAGCCTGCTGCCGGTCACGGTCATCTCCGAGGTGCTCGGGGTGCCGGTGGCGATGCGCGAGCAGTTCCTCGCCTGGGCCGACGGCGCCACCCCGAGCCTGGACATGGGCCTGTCCTGGCGCACCCACCGCGAGGTCGAGCGCAACCTCGGCGAGCTCGACGCCTGGTTCCGCGGCCACCTGCGCCGGCTGCGCCGCGAGCCCGGCGACGACCTGCTGTCCGGCCTGGTCACCGCGGCCGACGACGACGGCGCCGCGCTCACCGAGCAGGAGCTCATGGCCACCGCCGCGCTGGTGTTCGGCGCCGGCTTCGAGACGACCGTGAACCTCGTCGGCAACGGCGCCGCGCTGCTGTTCGCGCACCCGGCCCAGCGCCGGCTGCTCGCCGAGGACCCGTCGCTGTGGCCGAACGCCGTCGACGAGGTGCTGCGCCTGGAGTCGCCGGTGCAGCGGACCGGCCGGCGGGCCCGGCGCGCCACCGAGGTGCACGGGGTGCCGATCGCCGAGGGCGACCTGGTGCTGCTGGTCCTCGCCGCGGCCAACCGCGACCCGCGGGTGTTCGACGACCCGCACGCCTTCGACGTCACCCGCCGCAACGCCCGCGACCACGTCGCCTTCTCCAGCGGCATCCACTTCTGCCTGGGCGCCGCCCTGGCCCGGATGGAGGGCGAGGTGGCGCTGCGGGCGCTGTTCGAGCGGTTCCCCGACCTCGCCGCCGCCGGCACCGGGCGCCGCCGGAGCACGGTCATCCTGCGCGGCTGGGAGTCGCTGCCGGTCGCGCTGACCCCGGCGCTGTCCCCCGCCGCCGGCCTCGCCCGTTGAGGGCGCCGCGTAGCGTGCCACCGGTGGAGACCCCGCTGCGGACCTGGGCCGGCAACCTCACCTACCGCGCCGCGCGGGTGCACCGGCCGCGGACGGTGGCCGAGGTGCAGGAGGTCGTCGCCGGCAGCGAGCGGGTCAAGGCCCTCGGCTCGCGGCACTGCTTCAACGACATCGCCGACACCACCGCCGACCTGGTGGTCCTCGACGACCTGGACACCGGCGTCGAGCTCGCGCGGATCGACGACGACGGCGGCGGCGTGCTGTGGGTGCCGGCCGGGATGCGGTACGGCGAGCTGGTCCGGGCGCTGGCCGCGTCCGGGCGGGCGCTGCACAACCTGGCGTCGCTGCCGCACATCACCGTCGCCGGCGCGACCGCCACCGGCACCCACGGCTCGGGCAACCGCAACGGCTCGCTCGCCACGTCGGTGGCGGGGCTGGAGCTGGTGCGTTCCGACGGCGGGGTCGTCGTGCTCGGCGAGGACGACGCCGACCTGCCCGGCGCGGTCGTCCACCTCGGCGCGCTCGGCGTCGTCACCCGGGTCGCGCTGCGGTTCCAGCCGACCTTCGACGTCGCCAACACCGTCTACGTCGACATGACCTGGGACCGGCTGTTCGCCGACCTCGACGGCGTCGCCGACGCCGCCTACAGCGTCAGCGTCTTCACCGACTGGCACCGGGTCACCTCGGTGTGGGTCAAGTCCCGGCCGGAGGACCCGGCGGCACCCGAGGACTTCTTCGGCGCCCGCGCGGCGACCGAGCCGACGCACATGCTCCCGGACACCCCGGTCGAGAACCTCACCGAGCAGCTCGGCGTCCCCGGCGAGTGGCACGAGCGGCTGCCGCACTTCCGCGCCGAGTTCACCCCCAGCAAGGGCGACGAGCTGCAGAGCGAGTGGTTCGTCCCCCGCCGGCACGGCCGCGCCGCCCTCGAGGCGCTGCGCGGGCTCGCCGACCGGGTCGCGCCGCTGCTGCAGGTCAGCGAGATCCGCACCGTCGCCGGCGACGAGCTGTGGCTGAGCCCGGCGTCGGGCGGCGACGTCATGGCGCTGCACTTCACCTGGCTGCCCGACCAGCCCGCCGTGACCGCGGTGCTGCCGGAGATCGAGGCCGCGCTGCGCCCGTTCGGCGCCCGCCCGCACTGGGGCAAGCTGTTCACCACGGAGGCCGCGGAGCTGGCCGGGCTCTACCCGCGGATGGCCGACTTCCGGGCGCTGGTGCGCCGGTACGACCCGCGCGGCGCGTTCCGCAACGACTACCTCGACCGGACGGTCGCCGCGTTCGCCTGACGGGCCGGCCGGCTCCGGGGGCCGGCCGGCCCGCCGACGTCAGGCGGTCCGGGACTCGCGGTCGTAGTTGCGGCCGAGGAACTCCGGCACCTTCGCCCACCGGAAGGCGAACACCATCACCAGCAGGGTGGCCACGTAGGGCACCACCAGCAGCACCTGGCTGGGGATGTCGATGCCGGCCACCTCGGCGCGCAGCGCGACGACGTCCATGGCCGCGAAGAACAGGGCGCCGAGGGCGATGAACTGCGGGCGCCACCCGCCGAAGAAGGTCAGGGCGATCGCCAGCCAGCCGCGGCCGCCGACGATGGTGTCGGTGTAGGTCCCGGTGTAGACCAGCGGCAGGTACGCCCCCGCCACCGCCATGAGCGCGCCTCCCGCGGTGGCCGTCCACAGCCGGTTGCGCACCACCGGGATGCCCAGGCTGTCGGCCGCCCTGGGGTTCTCCCCCACCGACCGCAGGTCCAGGCCGGCGCGGGTGCGGTAGAGGAAGAACCACGCGCCGACCGTGAGCAGGGCGGTGAGGTAGACGAGCACGTTGTGGGAGAACAGCGCGGTCCCGAGGACCGGGATGTCGCGCAGCAGCGGGATCTCCAGCCGCGGGAGGGTGTCGACGCGCGGCGTCGTCGCCCCCTGGCCGATGACGATCCGGTACAGCAGCCCCGCCAGGCCCGTGGCGGCGAAGAACAGCGCCAGTCCGACCACGAACTGGTCGAGCCGCAGGATGGTCGTCGCCCACCCGAGGGCGGCGCCGAACACCGCTCCGATCCCGGCCGCCAGCAGGATGCCGACCGTGGTGCTGCCCGTGCCGTAGCTGACGAGGAAGCCGACGGCCGCCCCGAGGAGCATCACGCCCTCCTGCGACACGCTGAAGACGCCGGTCAGGCCGCCGATCATCGTGCCGAGGGAGGCGAGCAGGTAGGGGACCATGGCCACGACGGTGAGCTGGGCCAGGGACGCGAACTCGGTCATGCCACCCTCCGCGCCAGCCGCCCCGCGATCACGTCGGAGAGCAGCAGGAAGATCAGGATCAGCGCCTCGATGATGAGCACCATCTCGGCCGGGACCCCGACGGTGCGCTGCATGGAGCTCGCGCCCACCTCGAGGATCGCGATGCCGAAGGCCACCACCGGCACCCAGAGCGCGCTGCCCCGGGCGATCAGCCCGATGATGATGCCGAGCAGCAGGAAGTTGGACTGCATGCCCTCGATGGCGCGCCCGTGCACGCCACCCACCTCGAGCGCGCCGGCCAGTCCCCCGAGCGCGCCCCCGACGACCAGCGCGAGGACGGCGACCTTCTCCACCCGGATGCCGTTGATGGCCGCCGCCCGCGGGTTGACCCCCGCCGCCCGCAGATCGAAGCCCGCGGCCGTGCGCCGCGTGACCACGACCGTCACCGCCGCCACGAGCAGCGCGAGCAGGATGCCGGCGTGCACGCCCGGCGGCCCGCCCAGGACCGGCAGCTCGGCGCCCTCACCGACCCGCTGCGTGGCCGCCACCCCGGCCGCGGGGTCCGGCCACACCTCGGTCGCGGCGTAGTCGAGCACCTGGAAGGACACGAAGTTCAGCAGGACGGTGCTGAGGATCTCGTTGACCCGGAAGCGCCCCATCAGCAGCGCCGCGATCCCGGCCCAGACCGCGCCGGAGAGCACCCCGGCCAGGACCACCAGGGGCAGCAGGACGGCGGCCGGCAGGTCGGCGTAGACGATCCCCACCCCGGCCGCGGCCGTGGCCCCCACCAGGAGCTGGCCCTCACCGCCGATGTTGAACCGCCCCACCGCGAGCGGGATGGTGAAGCCCAGTGCGAGCAGCGTGAGCGGCACCCACTTGGTCAGCGTCTCGGTGAAGCCGAACCCGGTGCGGAACGACGTGGTCAGGATCGTCCGGTACGCCTCGACGACGTCGTAGCCCAGCGCCGCGATGACGACGCCGGAGACGGCGAAGGCCAGCACGAGCGCGAGCGCATAGGGCAGCAGCCCGCGCAGCAGCCGGGCCAGGGGCCCCGAGGGCGCTGGGGCCGGCGCGTCGGTGTCGGTCAGGACGGGGGCGCTCATGCGTCCTCCTGCACCCCGGCCATGAGGCGGCCGAGCTCGTAGACGTCGTAGTCCCCGCGGGCCCGTTCCCCGACGACCTCCCCGGAGTAGAGGACGACCATCCGATCGGCGAGCAGGCTCAGCTCGTCGAGGTCCTCGGAGATCAGCACGACCGCGCAGCCCCGGTCGCGGGCCTCGTGGACCCGGTCGTAGACGAAGCGGGTCGAGCGCAGGTCCAGCCCGCGGGTGGGGTTCTGCAGCACGAGGACCGCGGGCTCCCGGTCGAAGGCCCGGGCCAGCACCAGCCGCTGGATGTTGCCCCCGGAGAGGTTCCCGGCCAGGGCGTCGGGACCGGGTGCCTTGATCGAGTACCGGTCGATGGTCTCCCGGGCGTGGTCGCGCACCCGCCGCCAGTCGATCAGCCCGGCACGACGGTGCTCGGCGCGCCTCTGGGCGCCCAGGAGCAGGTTGTCCGCGACGGTGGCCGCCCCCAGGATCCCGTCCCGGTGCCGGTCCTCGGGCACGTAGGCGACCCCCGCGGACAGCCAGCGGTGGGTGGGTGCACCGGCCAGGTCGGTGCCGTCGACGGACACGCTGCCGGCACGGACCGGCCGGACGCCGGCGAGCACCTCCGCCAGCTCGACCTGCCCGTTGCCGGCCACCCCGGCGACACCCAGCACCTCGCCCGCCCGGACCTCGAGGTCCAGCCCGCGCAGCGCCGGGACGCCGTGGTCGTTGTCGGCCGTGACGCCGGAGACGGCCAGCCGCACCCGCCCGGCGTCGGGGCGCCGCTGCTCGGCGGGCGGCGCGGCCGGGGTCTGCCCGACCGCGCCGACCCCGAGGGCCGCCGCGACCTCGGAGGTCCGTTCCGCGGCCAGCTCGCCGACCATGAGGGAGGCCAGGCCGGTGGCGTCGGTCGAGGACCGGGGCACCGTGGCGATCCGCCGGCCGTCGCGCATGACGGAGATCCGGTCGCAGATGGCCAGCACCTCGCGCGCCTTGTGCGAGATGAACACGACGCTGGTGCCCTCGGCGACGATGCCGCGCAGGGAGACGAAGAGCCCGTCGACCTCCTGCGGCGTGAGGTTGGTCGTCGGCTCGTCGAGGACCAGCACCCGGGCCCCGCGGTAGAGGACCTTGAGGATCTCCACCCGCTGCCGCGCGCCCACCGACAGCCGGTCGGTGCGGGCCCGCGGGTCCACCGCCAGGCCGAAGCGGTCGGAGAGCTCGGTGATCCGGCGTGCGGCACCGCGCAGCCCACCGGTCCCGGCGGTGGTCCCCAGCACCACGTTCTCGAGGACGGTGTAGCTCGACACCTGGAGCAGGTGCTGGTGCACCATCCCGATGCCGAGGGCGATGGCGTCGCGCGGGGACCGGATGTGCACGGTGCGGCCGTCGACGCGGATGTCGCCGGCGTCGGCCCGGTACAGGCCGTAGAGGACGTTCATCAGCGTCGTCTTGCCGGCGCCGTTGCCCCCGACCAGCCCGTGCACCTCTCCCGGCGCCAGCTCCAGGTCGGCGTCGACGAGGGCGCGGACGGTCCCGAAGGACTTGGTGATCCCGCTCATCGTCAGCGGGCGGTCCCGGCCGGGGGCGGCACCCCCGGCCGGGCCCGCCGCGATGGCGCCGCTCACTCGACCGGGGTCACGTCGCGCTCGACCTCGATCTCGCCGGACCGGAGCTGCTCGACGACCTGGTCGACCTGGTCGACCACGGCCTGGTCGACGTTGGTCGGCGGCTGGAGCGAGATGCCCTGCTCGTAGTCCATGCCGAGGTAGCCGCCGGTCTCGCCGTCCTCCACCGAGGTGAGGATCTCGTCGAGCATCGGCGTGAAGTCGTAGAGCACCGACGTCAGGTAGTGGTCGGGGGCGAGGTTGGACTTGTCGGTGTACTTGGCCGTCATGAGGACGCCCGCGGGGGCGTCGGCGACGCCCTCGAAGGCCCCGACGGCGCCGAGGTTCAGCGAGGTCAGGACGACGTCGTTGCCGTCGGCGAGCAGCTGGCTGGTGAACTGCTGGGCGCGCGTCGGGTCGTTGAAGTCCCCGGTCCACACGGGGGTCAGGGTCGCGGTGGACCCGCTGTCGGCCAGCGCCTGCTCGACCGCGTGCACCTCGGAGTAGGAGAAGGGCAGCGTCACGCCACCGAGGTAGGCGATCCGCCCGCTCTGGCTGGCACCGGCGGCCAGGACACCCAGCGGGTAGAAGGCCAGGTGGAAGTTGCGGTCGAGGACCCAGACGTTGTCGGGGACGTCGGAGGGCTGGGTGTCCTGCTCGGCGATGAAGACGACCTCCGGCGCCTCCTCGGCGACGGCCACCGTGGCGTCGTAGAACTGGCTGCCGTGGGTCCAGATGACGGTGTAGCCGTCGGCGACGTACTCGCGCAGCACCCGCTCGGCGTCGGGCACCTGGACGCTCTCGGAGTAGGTGGTCTCCGCGCCGTGGTCCTCCTCGGCGGCCTGCAGGGCCTGCAGGCCGAGGAAGGTGTAGTCGGCGTCGGTGGTGGTGCCGGAGAAGACGGCGGCGATCCGCGGCGCGTCGCCGTCGCCTCCTCCCCCGCCGCCGCCCCCGTCCCCGCCGCTCGACCCGCCACAGGCGGTGAGGACGAGCACGGCCGCTACGGCCACGGCACTCGCACTGGTTCGAGGAGATCGCATGGGCGGCACATCCCGTCGTCGACCGGCTGGGAGATCGTGCGGGTATCTCAGCGCTGAGACGTGTGGGACACAACACCCCGCGCCGGGCCGTGATCGAGTCGCAGCCTCGCCGACCGCCCTGGCCTGGCTCAGCCGAGCTCGCGCAGCCGGCCGGCGAGGAACTCCCGCTCGACGGCGTTCTCCGTGAGCAGCAGCGCCTCGGCGTAGGCGTCGCGGGCCTCGGCGACCCGGCCGAGGCGCCGCAGCAGGTCCGCGCGGGCCGCGGGCAGGTAGCCGTAGCCGGCCAGCTGCGGCTCGGCGGCCAGCTCGTCGAGGGCGGCCAGCCCCGCCGCGGGCCCGGACGCGAAGCCGACGGCGACCGCGCGGTTGAGCGCCACGACCGGCGAGGGCCACACCGCGGTGAGGACGCCGTAGAGCGCGACGATCTCCGCCCAGTCGGTGTCGGCCCACGACGGCGACTCGGCGTGCACCGCGGCGATCGCCGCCTGCAGCGCGTACCGCGACGGCGGCCGGGCCCGCAGCGCCTCGCGGACCAGCGCGACGCCCTCGGCGATGGCGGCCCGGTCCCAGCGGGTGCGGTCCTGCTCCTCGAGCAGCAGCAGCCGGCCGTCGGCGCCGGTGCGCGTCTCGCGGCGGGCGTCGGTGAGCAGCAGCAGCGCGAGCAGCCCGGCCACCGCCGCGTCGCCCGGCAGCAGCCGGCGCAGCATCCGGGCCAGCCCGACCGAGCGCTCCACCAGGTCGTGGCGCACCAGGTCCTCCCCGGCCGGGGTGGTGTGGCCGGTGGTGAACAGCAGGTGCACCACCGACAGGACGGCGTCGACCCGCTCGGGCAGCTCCGCGGGCGGCGGCACCCGGTACGGGATGCGGGCGACGGCGATCTTCTTCTTGGCGCGGGTGATCCGCGCGGCCATCGTCGCCGTCGGGACGAGGAAGGCGCGGGCCACCTCGGCGGTGCTCAGCCCGCACACCAGGCGCAGGGTCAGCGCCACCTGCGCGGGGCGGTCCAGCGCCGGGTGGCAGCAGGTGACCACCAGCCGCAGCCGGTCGTCGGGGTAGCCGTGCGCCTCGTCCACCAGCGCCGGCGCGACGTCCTCCTCGACCAGCAGCGGCAGGTGCCGCCGCTCGACGCCGCGGTGCCGCAGCACGTTGAGCGCCCGCCGCCGGGCGGCGGTGGTGAGCCAGGCGCCGGGCCGGGCGGGGACGCCGTGCGCGGCCCAGTCGGTCAGCGCCGCGGCGAAGGCGTCCTGGACGCACTCCTCGGCGACGTCGAGGTCGCGGGTGACGCGCACCGTCGCGGCGAGCACGAAGGCCCACTCGCGACGGTGCGCGTCGGCGACCGCGGCCGCGACGGCGTCGGCGGTCGGGAGGGCCACGTCAGTCGAAGGTCATCACCGGGCGGACCTCGACGCCGCCGAAGCGGGCCGGCACCGTCCGCGCGACGGCCAGCGCGGTGTCGAGGTCGGGGGCGTCGACGAGGTAGTAGCCGCCGAGGGCCTCCTTGGTCTCGACGAACGGGCCGTCGGTGACCTCGCCGCCGCGCACGCTGGTCGCGGTCGTCGTCGGCTCCAGCGCCTCACCGCCGAGCAGCTTCGCGCCCAGCTGCTCGACGCCCGCGGAGAAGGCCTCGTGCTCGGCCATGATCTCGCCGTAGACGTCGGGGGTCGCGGTGGCGTACTGCGCCTCGTCCTCGTAGATCAGGACCAGGTACTTCGTCATGGTGTCCTCCGGGCTCCGGGGGCCCGCCTGCCGGGCCCTCCACCTCTACGACACGCAGCACCGCACCAGATCGACAGCTCCCGCGGAAGGACTTCCGGACGTCGTCGTCTCCGGCATGATCTGACAACCGGACGGCCAGGTTCCGCAGATGTTCTGACGGTGCGCGACGGGTCGGGCACTCCGTAACGTCACTGTCAGCAGTCAGGGCGTACCCGTCCGTCACGCACGGGTCACGCCACCTCCCAGACCCCGAGGAGCCCCCCGTGCCGACCTCCCGCCTCAGCCTGATCACCGAGTCCTCCGCGCAGCCCGACGCGCTCGCCGGCTCGGTCTGGAGCGTCCTGTCCGGCGGCGACGCCACCTGGCGGCTGGACGCGCTGTGCGCCGAGACCGACCCCGAGGCCTTCTTCCCGGAGAAGGGCGGCTCGACCCGCGAGGCCAAGCGCGTGTGCGCCGGCTGCGACGTCCGCACCGAGTGCCTGGAGTACGCGCTGGCCAACGACGAGCGCTTCGGCATCTGGGGCGGACTGTCCGAGCGTGAGCGGCGGCGGGTGCGCCTGGCCCGCCGCAGCATGCGGCTCAGCGCCTGACCGCCTGAGCGGGGCGGCCCCGGTCCCGCGGGTTACGGTCCGACGCGGGTCCCGTGGCCGGACCACCACCCGACGAAGGAGCCGCCCGTGGCCGAGGTCGTGCCGTTCCACCACCCGCCGGGGCCGGCGCCCGGCGTCCCCGCGATCGCCGCGCTGCCCACCCGCCGGGTGCTCGACCTGCCGGCCCGCCGGTGAGCTCGCCCGACGTCGGCGCCGCCCGGGTGCAGGCGGTCCTCGACATCCCGCTGCACCGGCACCTGGGCATGCAGCTGCGCGACCCCGCCGACCCGACCGCCGGCATCTGGTTCCCCGTCGGCGCGCCCGCGCAGAACCAGGCGGCGCTGCTGCACGGCGGCGTCGTCTACACCTTCCTCGACGTCGCGGCCTTCCTGGCGCTGCTGCCCTCCCTGGGCGACGCCGAGCACGCGGTCACCCACGACCTCACCGCCTCGCTGCTGCGCCCGGTGCGCGCCGGTGCGCGGGTCGACGTCACCGGCTCGGTGCTGCGCCGCGGCCGCGGGGTGGCGTTCCTGCGGTCCGAGGCGACGGTGGACGGCGCCCTCGTCGCCTCGGCGCAGGTCACGAAGACGATCGTCCCGGCGGGCTGATCCGCGGCGCGGGTCGGCCCCGGCTCACCGGCGCGGGCTCACCCCAGCGACGTCACCCAGGCGACGTCACCACAGCGACGTCACCACAGCGACGTCACCACAGCGACATCGAGCGGCGGAAGATGCCGGCGACGTCCTCGGCGGTGACCTCCCGCGGGCAGGTGGCCAGCAGCCGCTGCTGCTTCATCGTGCCCTCGACCAGGTCGTCGACGTCGCCCTCGTCGAAGCCGACCGCGGCGATCCCGTTGGGGATGTCGATGTCGCGCATCAGGTCGGTGAGGACGGTGGGCAGGAACTCGGCCGGGTCGTCGGGCTCGCCGGCGTTCGGGGCGAGCAGCTGCGCCGCCCGGACGTGCCGCTCGGGCGCGGCCTCGAAGGTGAACCGGAAGGCCTCCGGCGCGGTCAGCGCCACCGACATCCCGTGCGGCACCATCGGCTCGCCGGCCGGGTAGTCCTTCGGGTGGAAGTCCTTCACCTGCCCGGCGATCGGGTAGGCGTTGGCGTGCGGGACGTGCACCCCGGCGTTGCCGAAGCCCATGCCGGCGAAGGTCGCGGCCATCGCCATGTCCCCGCGCGCGGCGGTGTCGTCGCCGTGCCGCACCGCCCGCCGGAACGAGCCCGCGAGCAGCGACAGCGCCTTCTCCGACCACATGTCCGAGATCGGGTTGGACCCGCAGTAGGGCACCCGCTGCTCGGGGGCCTTGCGGTCGTAGGTCGTGTACCAGCGGGCGGTGTAGCTCTCCAGCGCGTGGCACAGGATGTCCATCCCCGCCGCGGCGGTGACCCCGGGCGGCTGGGTGACGGTGAGGTCGGGGTCGATGACGGCGAGGGTGGGCCGCAGCCGCGCGTGGCTGATCCCGGTCTTCACCCGCTGCGCCAGCACGTCCATGACGCAGATGGTCGTGCTCTCCGACCCGGTGCCGGTCGTCGTCGGGACGGCGACCAGCGGCTTGAGCTGCTCGGTGGGCGCCTGCCCCTTCCCCACCGGCACGTTGACGTAGTCCAGGAGCTCGCCGGGGTTGGTGGTGAGCAGGTTGATCGCCTTGGCGGTGTCGATGCTCGACCCGCCGCCGACGGCGACGAACGCGTCCCACGGCCCGGACTCGCGGGCGGCCTCGATCGCCTCGGTCAGGCTGACGTCGGTCGGCTCGACGTGCACGCCGTCGTAGACCCGCGCCTCGATGCCGAAGCGGCCCATCTGGTCGGCGACCCGCTGCGGCAGGCCGGTGGCCGACACCCCGGCGTCGGTGACCACCAGGACCCGCCGCACGCCGAAGCGGCTGAGGTCGTACCCGATCTCCTCCGACGCCCCGCTGCCGAACTTCAGCTGCGGCGCCCCGTAGGTGAACACGGACTCGGCGGTCATGTCGGCCTCCTCGGCTCGGGCGGATCCGGTTGCACGGATCGTTGCACCCTCCTTGTGGCGGGGACCACAGCGCGGCAGGGTCGGGTGCGCCCGCCAACCTTCCCCTGGAGGTCAGCCGTGACCGCAGAACCCGAGACCACCGCCGTCCCCGCCCTCGACGACCTGCTCGCCGACTCCCCCACCAACTGGGGCAAGTGGGGCGACGACGACGAGGTCGGCGCGCTGAACTACCTCGGCCCCGAGCAGGTGCTGGCCGCCGTCGGGCTGGTCCGGCAGGGCAAGGTGTTCACGCTGCAGCGGCTGATCGGCGACCCGAAGGGCGACCCGGTGTGGCCCGGCCGCTCCCCCGCCGAGCGCACCCAGATCCTCGACGAGTCCACCTGGGACTCCGACGACGCGCCGCAGTACCCCGGCGGCCTGCACTACGCCGACGACAAGATCAACGCCTTCCTCCAGGGCTCCACGCAGTACGACGGCCTCGGCCACGTCTGGTACGGCGGCAAGCTCTGGAACGGCTACGACGCCCGCACCACCGTCGGCGGCATGGACAAGGCCAGCGTCGAGCCGATCGCGCAGCGCGGCGTCGTCGGCCGCGGCGTGCTGCTGGACATGGCCCGCTTCCGCGGCAAGCCGACCCTCGACAAGGGCGAGACCTTCACCCACGAGGACCTGCTCGCCTGCGCCGAGCAGCAGGGCGTGGAGATCCGGAAGCGGGACGTCCTGATCATCCGGACGAACTTCCTGCAGCTGTTCTTCGACCAGGGCGACGCCTTCTACGACGGCTTCAACGAGCCCGGCCTGGTCTACAGCCCGGAGCTGGTGCGGTGGTTCCAGGACATGGAGATCCCCAACCTGGTCACCGACACCATCGCCAACGAGGTCACCACCGACCCGAACAACGGCGTCGCGCTGGTGCTGCACAACGCGCTCATGCGCAACCTCGGGGTCACCCTCACCGAGATCGCCGACCTCGAGGCGCTGGCCGCCGACTCCGCCGAGGACGGGCAGTACGAGGGCCTCTACGTCGCCGCGCCGCTCAAGGTGCACAAGGCCAGCGGCTCGCCGGTCAACCCCGTCGTCCTCAAGTGAGCCCGTCGTGAGCGCCTACGACGACCGCCCCTGGCTGGCGCTCTACGGCGACCAGCCGCCGGACTACGACATCGAGTTCGGCGACGCCCTGTCGATGTTCCGGGCCGGCGTGCAGCGCGACCCCGACGGCGACGCGCTGCGCTACTTCGACGGCACGGTCGTCCGCCGGGACCTCGACGCGATGACCGACGCGATGGCCGCCGGGCTGCTGGAGTCGGGCTTCCGGCCCGGTGACCGGCTGGCGGTCTACCTGCAGAACGTGCCGCAGTTCGTCCTGGCCATGGTCGCCACCTGGAAGGCCGGCGGCGTCATGGTGTCGATCAACCCGATGAGCCGGGCGCGGGAGCTGTCCTACCTGCTGGCCGACTCCGGCGCGACGGTGCTGCTGTGCCTGGACACCCTCTACGACGAGGTCGCCCGCGACGTCGTCCCGGGCACCGACGTCCGCCTGGTGCTCACCACCAGCGGCCTGGACCTGCAGACCCGCGACGACGAGCGGCTGTTCGCCGGCGTCACCCGGCAGCGGCACGAGGGCACCACCGACCTGCTCGAGTTCGTCGAGCGGTACCGCGGGCAGACCCCGCCGCCGGTGGAGCTGGGCCCCGACGACGTCGCGTTCCTGACCTACACGTCGGGGACGACGGGCGTGCCCAAGGGCGCGATGAACACCCACCGCAACGTCTGCTTCACCGCGCAGGTCTACCGCGACTGGACCCACGCCGGGCGGGACGGCGCGATCTTCGGCATCGCGCCGCTGTTCCACATCACCGGCCTGATCGGCCACGTGGCGGTGAGCATGCTGGTGCCGGCGCCGCTGGTGCTGGCCTACCGGTTCGAGCCGCAGGTGGTGCTCGACGCGTTCCTCGAGCACCGGCCGGCGTTCACCATCGGCGCGATCACCGCGTTCAGCGCGCTGCTCAACGCCCCGGGGTTCCGCAAGGAGCACTTCGACTCGTTCACGTCGGTCTACTCCGGCGGGGCGGCGATCTCCCCGGCCGCCGAGCGCGGGTTCTTCGAGGCCACCGGCAAGCAGGTGCACAACGCCTACGGCCTCACCGAGACGACGTCGCCGATGACGGTGACGCCGTTCGGGTCGCCGTCGCCGGTGGACCCGAACTCGGGCGCGCTGTCGGTGGGCGTGCCGGCGCCGAACACCGTCGTCCGCATCCAGGGCGACGACGGGCAGGACCTGCCGCTGGGCGAGGTCGGCGAGATCGTGGCCGAGGGCCCGCAGGTGGTGGCCGGCTACTGGGGCAAGCCCGAGGAGACGGCGGCCAACCTGCCCGGCGGGGCGCTGAGGAGCGGCGACGTCGGGTTCATGGACCCGCAGGGCTGGGTGTTCATCGTCGACCGCAAGAAGGACATGATCAACGCGTCCGGTTACAAGGTGTGGCCGCGCGAGGTCGAGGACGTCCTGGCCGAGCACCCCGCCGTCCGCGAGTCCGCGGTCGTCGGCGTGCCCGACGAGAAGCGCGGCGAGACGGTCAAGGCGTTCGTCAGCCTCAGGCCGGGGGCCAGCACCACCCCGGAGGAGCTGATCGCGCACTGCAGGGAGCGGATGGCCGCCTACAAGTACCCGCGCAGCGTGGTCGTGCTCGACGAGCTGCCGAAGACGGTCACCGGCAAGATCCTCCGCCGCGAGCTGCGGGGGACGTGAGCGGGCCGGGTCCCCGCCCCGCCCCGGGCGGGGACCCGGTCACCGCACCGGCGCGCCCGGCCGGCGCGACCACGTGGGCCGGGCGGCCCGGATCCCGGCCGCGCCGGTGCCCACGACCGCGACCAGCAGGGCCACCCAGGCCCACAGCCACGGGTCGTCGGCCTCGACGTCGCGGCGGTACCAGAGCACCACCACGAGCTCGAGCGCGCCGAACACGGTGTAGGTGACCGCCGCGACGCCCAGCCGGTCCAGGTCCCGCTCGCGGACCGACAGCGCCGCGGCGAACCCGAGGGCGAGCAGCCAGGCGCCGATCACCTGCGAGCTCAGCGGCGTGATCTCCCACGGCCAGAACGACGTGACGGTCTCCACGTGGTGGTGCACGGTGAGCCCGCCGGCGAACAGGACCGCGCCCGCCGCGGCCAGCAGCGCCCCCTCGACGAGCAGCAGCGCGGTGAGCCGGGCCGGCATCGGCAGCCGCACGGGCGGGCGCCGGCCCCGGCGGACCTCCTGCCCGAGGACCACCGCCAGGCACAGCGCCGGGACGACGAGGTAGACGGCCAGCCAGACCCAGGCCGCCGCCCGGGCGACCGGCCCGCCGGTGAGCAGGTGCAGGCGGTGGGTGTGGACCAGCGTCGCGGCGCAGGTGAGGACGGTGAACAGGGTGACCGTGAGGACCGGCACCCGGATCCGGCTCCACCGGTCCTGCCGGAGGGAGAGGACCGACAGCACCGCGCCGGCGGTGTAGGCGGCGCCGAGGAACGCGGCCGTCGCCTCGGTGCGGATGGACCAGGCCCAGAAGCGGTCGGCGACGTCGGCGAGCAGCAGCAGCTCGGAGACGGCGAGCAGCGTGAGCGCGAGGAAGGCCGTCAGCAGCCACCGGGTGCCGGGGCGGACCTCCTCGGCGGGGTCCGGCGTCCGCGGTGCGACGGGTTCCATCGGCTGCCGCCTGTCGGTCGTGCCCGGCCCGCGACGGGGTCGGCTGGGCGCGCACCGGCGCCGGACCCCGGACCGGCGACCCAGGCTGGCACGGCGTCCGCGCCGGGTCGAGGGCCCATCGGCTCCGACTCCTCAGCCGGCGGCGCGCACGTTCTCCGTCCACACGTCCCAGCCGAGCCGCACGACCAGCGCGGTGACCACGACGAGGAACACGACGCGGATGAACCCGGTGCCGCGGGAGGTCGCCGTCCGGGAGCCGACGTAGCCGCCGAGCGTGTTGGCCGCGCCCAGGCACAGGCCCAGGCCCCAGACGACCGACCCGTGCGGCACGAAGAACGCCAGCGCGCCGAGGTTGGTCGCGACGTTGACGATCTTGGCCTTGGCGCTGGCCTTGAGGAAGTCGTAGCCCAGCAGCGACACCAGGGCGAACACGAGGAACGAGCCGGTGCCGGGGCCGAGGACGCCGTCGTAGAAGCCGATCACCGCCCCGACGGCGAGCGCGGTGCCGTGGTGGCGGCGGCCGGTGTGCCGCAGCGCCGTCACCTCCCCCAGCGCCGGGCGGAACGCGGTGAACAGCGCGATGCCGACCAGCGCCACGACGATCACCGGCTTGAACACCGCGGCCGGCAGCAGGGCCGCCACCGACGCCCCGCAGGACGAGCCGACCAGGGCGACCGCGGCCATGGGCAGCGCCGTCCGCAGGTCCGGGTGCACCCGCCGCTGGTAGGTGACCGCGCTGGTGGTGGTGCCGAACACCGACGCCAGCTTGTTGGTGGCGAGCGCCTGCACCGGCGCCAGGCCCGGCACCAGCAGCAGCGCGGGCAGCTGGATCAGCCCGCCGCCGCCGACGACGGCGTCCACCCAGCCGGCGGCCAGCGCCGCGACGAGCACGAGGGCGAGCAGGGAGGGCGTCAGGCCCTCCGGCAGGAGCAGGTCAGTCACGCGCGCGTCCCGGGTCGGTCACGGACAGCCAGCCTCCCCGACGCCGGAGGGGACCGGACGGCCGGGTCCGGGGAGCCGCGTTGCGGCCGGTCGCGTCCGGCGGTGCGATGGTGCGATGACAGGGGGTGGAGCGCGCACCCGGCAGCCGCCCGTCGGCGCGGCGGCCGACGCACACTCACCGCACCGGCTCACCGCCCGCGACTGGCGCCGGGTGCTGCGCCGCGTCGCGCGCCACGTGCTCAGCGACCGGCTCATGGTGCAGGCGTCGGCGGTGGCGTTCTTCGCGCTGCTGTCGGTCGCGCCGGTACTGGTCACGGCGGTGTCGGTGTACGGCGTCGTCAACACCCCCGAAGACGCGCTGCACCAGCTGTCCGGGGTGGCGGGGATGCTGCCGGAGGACCTGCGGTCGCTGGTGGTCGACCAGCTGACGACGATCACCACCGCCTCCACGAACGTGAACACCTGGCGGGGGCTCGGCGGCCTCGCCGCGGCGCTGTGGACGGCGACGACCGCGATGACCTACCTCGTCGACGGGCTGACCCTCGCCTACCACGAGACCGAGACCCGGGGCTTCCTCCGCCGCAGCGCGCTGGCGCTCGTCCTGGTCCTCGGCGGCGCGGTCCTGCTCGGCGGGATCATCGCCGGCGCCGGCGAGGTCTCGGGTGCGCTCGCCGGGGCACCGGACGCCGTCCGGGACGTCGCCCCGGTGCTGACGTGGGTCGCCGCCGCGGTGCTGATGAGCGCGGTGCTCGCCGTCCTCTACCGGTTCGGTCCCGACCGCAGGCAGGCCCGGTGGCGGTGGATCACCCCCGGGGCGGCGCTGACCACCGGGCTGTGGCTCGCGACGACGATCGGCTTCTTCAGCTACGTCCGGAGCCTGGGCGACTACTCCGCGACGTACGGCTCGCTCGCCGGCGTGGCCATCAGCATGTTCTGGCTGTGGACGACGGTCTTCCTCGTGCTCGTCGGCGCGGTCGTCAACGCCGAGACCGAGCGGCAGACCGCCAGGGACTCCACCGTGGGCCCCGAGCGGCCGCTCGGCGAGCGCGGCGCGGTGGTCGCCGACAGCGCGCCGCCCTATCCGGGCGAGCGCTGAGGGCGGTCAGAGGTAGTTGACGTGCACGTGGTCGAAGTGGTTGGCCGTCGTGCCGCCGCGGTCCTCCATCGTCTGCCACGACCCGTTCGGCGAGGACAGCATCCGCTGCTCCCAGATCAGGTAGTCGACGCCGAGCTCGTCCCAGTGCGCGCGGTGGTAGGCGACGATCGCGTCGCCGAGGGCGGCGTCGGTCATGACCATGTAGTCCAGCGCCTTGCCGGAGGGGTGGCCGCCCGGGTCGGCCGCGCTGGCGCGGGTGCCGCCCAGGGTGATCGCGTCCGCCCCCGGCACGTTGCTGACGACGGCGTCCGCGGCGGCCTGCACCTGCGGCTCGACCGGACCGGTGCTGTTGGTGATGCGGGCGACGGCCGAGACGGCGGTGGTGCCCGCGGTCTCCGCCGGGCCGGCCTCCTCCTCGGCCTCGGCGGCCTCGGCGGTCCCTGCGGCGGCGGCGGCCTCCGCCGCGGCGGCGGCCGCGGCGGCCTCGGCGGCCGCGGCCGCCTCCGCGGCGGCGCGGGCGGCGGCGTCGGCCTCGGCCCGCTGCCGGTCGACGGTGGCCTGGTCGGCGGCGGCCTGCGACTGCTGGGCCGCGGTCTCGGCGGCCTCCCGCGAGCTGCGGGTGGCGGCGAGGTCCTCGAGCGGCGCCAGGTCCGGCGGGGTGGTGGCGGTCACCGGGCCGGACCGCGCCGACAGCCCCAGCGCCTCGGCGACGGCGACCGACCCGCTCGCCGTCCCGGCCTCGGCGGTGGCGGCCGGCTGCGGGCCGACCAGGACGTTGACCAGGACCGCGCCGACGGCGGCGACGCCCAGGTACAGGCCCGGACGGCGGTGCGCGGCCGGCGGGCGGCGGCGGCCGGAACGGTCTGCGGACGCGCCGGGGCGGCCGGGGGTGGTGCTCGAGGGCATGGGTGCAGGTCTCCCGTCAGCCGCCTGCCGAGTTAGCTGACGGGTTCGGGCGGGAAGCAGCCCTACCCGCCCGGACGCACGGGTCCGGTGCGGGATTCACCCCAGTACTGCGGTGGGTCCCCGGCTCGCCCGGGGGGCGACTCGGCGGCGACCGCCCGGGTCCCCTGGCGGGGACGTGGCCGGACGGCCTCGGCCACGGTAACGGCCGTTACGCGTCCGTGACAAACGGCGACCGCGTTCCGTGGCGGGGACCACACCCCGGTCAGGGGCGGGTACGCAGCCGCCCGGCGACGCGCAGCGGCAGGCGCAGCCACCACCCGGTCACCCGCCACGGCAGGACCACGGCGGCCCGGACGCCGCGCGCACCGAGGGCGGCGAGGTCGGCCCACTCGGCCGGCCGCGGCGCCGGGGCGGCCGGCGCGGCGGAGGGGGGCGGCCCGGCGGGGGGCGGCTCCTCGTCCTCCTCCGGCGTCCCGCCGGAGGCCCCGTCCGACGGCGCCACCGCCGACGGACCCGCGGGCTCCCCCGGGTCCTCCTCGGGCACGAGGACGTCGAACGCGGTCCGGCGGCGCGGGGCGCGCAGCGAGTCGAACGACGGGATCGCCGGGGACGGCGGCGCGTCGTCCTCGTCGGGCAGCGGCCACAGGCCCACCGCCACGGGCTCGGGGACGACCGCGCGGACGGCGGCCACCATCGCCGGCCCCAGCCCGGGGACGGCGGCCAGCTCGCGGCGGGTCAGCGCGGACAGCTGCTCGACGGTGGTGATCCCGGCGCGGGTCAGCGCGCCCACCGCCCGCGCGGGCAGACCCAGCTCCCGGACGCTCCCCGTCGGCTCGACCCGCGACCTCGTCGACATGGCGTCGGACCCTAGCCCCGGGTTCACCGGGAGGGTCCCGCCGGGGAGCCGTCCCAGGCCCGTTCCGCCGGGACGGTCCCGCCGGCGCCGGCGTCCGGGGCCGGGGAGGTCGCCGGCGCCTCACCGGTCGACGTCGTCCCCGCGTCCGGGCCCGGGGACTCCCCCGTCGCCGGCGGGGCCGTGTCCCCGGGCGTCCCGGTCGCCGGCGCCGGCGGTTCCGGCGTCGTGCTGCCGGACGGGGTGCTCTCCGGGGCCTCGGGCGTGCTCTCCGGCGTCGTGCCCGCGGACCCGGTGCCCTCCGCCGTGGTCGCCTCGAGAGTGGGGGCCTCGGGGGTGGTCGCCTCGGGAGTGGGCGCCTCGGGGGTCGTGGCCTCGGGGGTGGGGGCCTCCGGGCCCGGGGCCTCCGGCGTCGGGGCCCCGGGGGTGCTGCTGTCCGCGGCGGGCGCCCCGGGCGTCGCGGCGGGGGTCTCCGGCGCGGACCCACCGGACGGGCCGGGCCCGGCGGCGGGCGCCTCGGGCCCGGGCACCGCGGTGTCGGGTGCGACGGCGGCGACCACCTGCACCCGGTCGCCGGCGGCCAGCTCCACGTCCACCGGGTCCAGGCCGACGACGGTGCCGGGAGCGGCGTCCGGGCTCTGCTCGCCGCGCTGGGCGACGGTGAGGCCGAGGGCGGTCAGGTCGTCGGTGACCTCGGCCACCGGGCGGCCGAGGAAGTCCGCGGCCCGCAGCACGATCCCGGCCTGCTGCGTCTCGGCGGCGTCGGCCACCGGCACGTCGCCGGCGCGGGTCGTGGTGAACAGCACGCCGCCGACGACGAGCGCGACCAGCAGCAGCGGCAGCAGGACCAGCGCCCGCCGGCGCCGGCGCGGAGCGGGCTCGGGCACCGGCTCGGCGGCGGGGGCCGGCCCGGGTGCGGGGGCGGCGGCCGCCACCGGGCGGGTGGGCGGCGCGGGGGCGGCCCGGGGGTCCAGGGCCTCCTCGACCGCGGCCAGGAAGGCGGCGCCGTCGGGCAGGCGGGCGCCGGGGTCCTTGGTCAGCGCGGCACCGATGAGCTCCCTGACGTCGGGCGGCAGGTCGTCGGGCAGCGGCTCGGGCTGCTCGCGGACCTGCTTGAGCGCGACGGTGACCGGGTTGGTGCCGGTGAAGGCGGCGTGGCCGGTCAGCGACTCGTAGCCGACCAGGCCGAGGGCGTAGACGTCGCTGGCCGGGCCGACCCGCTCGCCGGCGGCCTGCTCCGGGGACATGTACTGCGCGGTGCCGATGACCTGGCCGGTCTGGGTGAGCGGCACGCACTCGGCCGACCAGGCGATGCCGAAGTCGGTGAGCTTCACCCGCCCGTCGGGCCGCACGAGGATGTTCGAGGGCTTGACGTCGCGGTGGACGACGCCGCTGCGGTGCGCCTCGGCGAGGGCGGCCGCGGCCTGGCGCAGCACCGAGAGGGCGGCAGCGGGGTCCAGCGGGCCCTCGGTCTCGATGAGGGTGGACAGCGGCGCCCCCTCGACCAGCTCCATCACCAGGTAGGCCAGGTGCTCGCCGGTGGCGTCGTCGGTGCCCTCGCCGTAGTCCAGGACGGTGGCGATGTTCGGGTGGGTGAGCGCCGCCGCGTGCCGGGCCTCGTTGCGGAAGCGGGCGAGGAAGGTCGGGTCGTCGGCGTACTCGCTGCGCAGCACCTTGACCGCGACCGGCCGGGCGAGCAGGTGGTCCCGGCCCCGCCACACCTGGCCCATGCCGCCGGTGGCGATGACCTCCTGCAGCTCGTAGCGGTCCCCCAGGGTCCGGCTCCCCCGCTGCACCGTGGTCACTGCCCGACTCCGTCCCGTCCGACGCGGGCGGGTGCGCCCCGCCTCCGGCCCCCACCGGGAGCTGCGCGGCCGCTCCCCCTGCCGGGTGGGCGACCCCGGGTGGGTTCCCGCCCGGACGCCCCGTCAACCACGGACCGCCCACGGCGGCTCCCCCGGACGCGTGCCGGTGCTCGCGCGGCCGGCCTCCGGTCCGCCAGGATCCGGGCGATCCGCGGCGACGGGGCCGCGGCCGTTCCGGAGGTCGCCCGTGGACTCGGCCCTCAGCACCGTCGCCCTGCCCGCCGCCCTGGCCGTGGTCATGTTCGGGCTGGGGCTGTCGCTCACCGTCGACGACTTCGCGCGGGTCACCCGCCGGCCGCGCGCCGCCGTCGTCGCCCTCGGCCTGCAGCTGCTGGTCCTGCCGGCCCTGTGCTTCGGCCTCGTGGTGGCCACCGGCCTGGAGCCCGTGCTGGCGGTGGGGATGGTGCTGCTGGCCGCCTCGCCCGGCGGGACGACGGCGAACCTGTTCAGCCACCTGTTCCGCGGCGACGTCGCGCTCAACGTCTCGCTGACGGCCGTCAACTCGCTGCTCGCCGTCGTGACGCTGCCGCTGGTGACCAACCTCGCCGTGACCGTCTTCGACCCGCCCGGCGCCGGGTCGATCGGCCTGCAGTTCGGCAAGACCGTGCAGGTGTTCGCGATCGTGCTGGTGCCGGTGGCGCTCGGCATGCTGGTGCGGCGGGCGGCGCCGGCGTTCGCCGAGCGGATGGACCGGCCGGTGCGGGTGCTGTCCGCGGTCGTGCTCGCCCTGGTGATCGCCGGGACCGTGGTGGCCGAGCGGGAGGACGTGGCCGGGTACCTGCGCGAGGTCGGGCTGGTCGCGCTCGCCTTCTGCGCGCTCAGCCTGCTGGCCGGGTTCGCCGTGCCGCGCGCGCTCGGCGTCGGCCACCGGCAGGCGGTCGCCTGCGCCTTCGAGATCGGCGTGCACAACAGCACGCTGGCGATCACGGTGGCGATCAGCGTCCTCGGCAGCGTGGAGCTGGCCGTCCCGGCGGCGGTCTACGGGGTGCTGATGTTCCCGGTGGCCGCGCTGGCCGGCTGGGCGATGACCCGGTCCTCCCGGTCGGGGGCGCCGGAGCGCGTCGCGTCCTGACCCGGCCACCGGCGGGCCAGGGCCGGGACGACCTCCGCGCCGGCGGTGCCGGCCGCGGCCCAGCCGAGGACGACCAGCCAGGACAGCGGGTCCAGCGGGGTGCAGCCGAAGAACCGGCTGAGCCCGGGGGTCTGCACGACCGCGGCCAGGGCAACCAGCGACCCGGCCGCGGTGGCCAGCACCAGCGGGCTGCGCCGCCCGGCCCAGGCGGTCTGCCCGAGCTGGGTGGCGATCAGCGCGGCGAGCCCCATCGTGCTGGCCCGCCGGCGCAGGCCGGTGACGCGGCCGGTGGCCCACGCGCCGGTCGCGCCGGCGGCGGTGGCCACCCCGCGGACGGCGACCAGGCGGCGCACCGCGTCGGCGAAGCCGCGGTACGGGCCGGCGAGCAGCACCGGGGCGAGCGGGTGGCCGGCCTGCGTCCCGCCGACCGCGGCCGGGGCGGCCGCGCGCGGGCGGGCCACGGCGACGGCCAGCGCCGGGAACATGTCGGTGAGCAGGTTGACCAGCAGCAGCTGCCGGGTGCCCAGCGGCGCGCGACCGCCCAGCGCGGAGCCGAGCACGGTGAACGCGACCTCGCCGGCGTTGCCCCCGACGAGGATGGCGACGGCGTCCCGGACGCGGGACCACAGCGCGCGGCCCTCGGCGACGGCGTCGACCAGCCGGGTCAGGTCCCGGTCGGTGATCACGAGGTCGGCGGCGCTGCGGGCGGCGGGCGACTCGGCGCCGGCCACCCCGACCCCGACGTCGGCCAGCCGGATCGCGGCGGCGTCGTTGATGCCGTCGCCGGTCATGGCCAGCGTGGCGCCGGCGCGGCGCAGGGCGCCGACGAGCAGCACCTTCTGCTCCGGCGTCAGCCGGGCGAACACCGCCGCCTCGCGCACCAGCGCGGTCCGCTCGGACTCCGACGCCCGCGCCAGCTGCGCGCCGGTGACCACCCGGCCGGCGTCGGGGACCCCGGCCTCGGCGGCGATCGCGGCGGCGGTCTCCGGGTGGTCGCCGGTGGCCACGAGCACCCGGACGCCCGCCGCGGTCAGCTGCTCGACCGCCGCAGCCGACGAGCCGCGGACGGTGTCGGCCAGGCCCACCAGGCCGCGCAGGGTCAGCCCGGTCGCCGCCTCCTCGAGGTCGTCGGGCCGGCCGTCCACCGCGCGGTCGGCGACAGCGAGCACCCGCAGCCCGTCGCAGGCCAGCTCCCGCACCCGGTCCGCGGCGTCGCCCGGGTCGGTGCACAGCCGCAGCACGACCTCCGGCGCGCCCTTGACCACCAGCCGGCCCGAGCGCAGCGCCGCCGAGAACCCGCGGCCGGTGGCGAAGGGCACCGAGGCCTCCGGCTCGCCGCCGCCGGCCACGCCGCGGTCGGTGGCGGCGGCGTCGACGGCGCGGTCGGTCTCGTGCGCGTCGGTGTCGCCGGCGCCGATCCCGGCCGCGGCCAGGCGCAGCAGGCCGTCCTCGCCGTCGTCCGGACCGTCCCCGAGGGGCAGCAGCCGGGCCACCCGCAGCCGGTTCTCGGTCAGCGTGCCGGTCTTGTCGAAGCAGACGGTGTCCACCCGGCCGAGCGCCTCCAGCACCCGGGCGCTGCGCACCACCACCCCGTCCCGCGACAGCCGCCGGGCCGCCGCCTGCTGGGCGACGGTCGCGACCAGCGGCAGCCCCTCGGGGACGGCCGCGACGGCGACCGCGACCCCGGAGCTGACCGCCTCGCGCAGCCGCCGCCGCCACAGCACGCCGAGCGCGGCGACGGTCCCGCCGCCGGCCAGCGTCAGCGGCAGCACCGAGCGGGTCAGCTCGGCCAGCCGGGCCTGGACGCCGGCCGGTGGCGCCCCGCGCCCGGCCGCCCGCGCCGCCCGGCCCGCCTGGGTGGCCGGGCCGACGGCGACGACGACCGCGCGGCCGGTGCCGGCGACGACGGTCGTGCCGTCGAAGAGCATGCAGCGCCGGTCGGGCACCTCGGCGCCCGGCGTCGGGGCCACCGACTTGGCCACCGCGAGGGACTCGCCGGTGAGGCTGGACTCGTCGGCCTCGAGGTCCTCGGCGGCCAGCAGCCGCGCGTCGGCGGTCACCACGTCGCCGGAGCCGACGAGGACCACGTCACCCACCCGCAGCGCGCTCGACGGCACCTCCTCCTCACCGCCGTCGGCCTCCCGGCGGACGCGGGCGTCCTGCTGCAGCAGCAGCGAGGCCAGCGCCGTCTCCGCGCGCATCCGCTGCGCCGCGCCGAGCAGCGCGTTGCCGACCGTGACCCCGCCGACCAGGAACGCGTCCGCGGTCTCGCCCAGCACGGCGGTGGCGCCGGCGCCGGCGCCCAGGACGGGGGTGAGCGGGTCGGCGAGCTCCGCGGCGACGGTGCGGCCGAACCGGACGGGCACCCGGACCACGGGCGTGCCGCCCGCCCGCCGCCACGCGCGGGTCAGCGGGCCGGGCGGGGCGTCGTCGTCCCGGGGCAGGTCCGCCAGCCGGCGGAGGACGTCGTCGGGGTCGAGGGCGTGCCACGGCGTGTGCACCGACGGGGGCGGCGGGGGCCGGCGGGCGGCGCGGACCGCCGTCACGGTGCCGTCGAGCATCGTCCACAGCGTCGCGGACTTGCCCGGGGTCGTCGCCCGCCGCTGCCCGCCGCGGGCCGAGCCGACGGCGGCCAGCAGCCCGCCCAGCACGTTGCCGGTGACCGCGCTCTGCACCGACCGGCGGGCCAGCCGCCGGGCGTCGGTCACGGCCCGCACCACCCGGCAGGCGTCGGCCAGACCGGTCCCGGTCACCAGGTCCGCCGCCCAGGCCGGCGCCCGGTCGGGCCGCACGGGGGCCACCGCGACGTCGGCGGCCAGCAGCGCGGCCGCGTCGGCGGAGGACACCAGCAGCACCCCGTGCCCGTCGGCCTGCAGCCGGCGGACGACGCCGGCCAGCGGCTCGTCCGCGGGCGCGATCTCCCCGGCGACGCCGGCGATCTCCCGGCTGCCGGCGTGCGCGGTGAGCACCAGGCGTGCGCCGGTGCCGGCGGCGGTGGTCAGCAGCGCCTCGGCGTGCGGGTCGAGCTCGGGGGCGACCAGGACGGTGCCCACCCGCCGGCGCCCGGCGTACAGCGCGCGCAGCGCCGCCCCCGGCGCGTCCGGCGCTCCCCGCGGCGGGCCGAGCCGGGTGCCGCCGGCGCCCTCGCCGTCGCCTTCGGCCAGCAGCCGCGCCGCCGCCGTCCACACGGCGGCGGGATCCCACCCGTCGGCCTCGGCGGTGGCCTCCAGGACGACCGGCGGGCCGGTGCACAGGGTCGCCCCGTCGACCACCACGCAGTCGACGCGGTCGAGCCGGCGGTAGGCCGTGCCGTCCAGGGGCAGCACGCCCGCGCGGCACAGCAGCCAGTCGAGGGTGGCGGCGAAGGACTCGCGGCCCGCCAGCGCGGCCTTGGGCGTGAGCGCCTTGACCAGGTCGGCGGCGCGGCCGGGGCGGCCGGTCAGGGCGAGGACGGCCAGCACGGCGCCGGTCGTCGTCGGGCCCATCCGGCCCTGGTAGCGGTCGACCGCGCCGGGCGGGAGGGGCACCGGCCGCTCCCCGGCGCGGGCGGCCGGGGCCGGGTCCTCCGGCTCGGTCCCGTCCGGCTCGGGCCGGCACAGCTGCTCCTCCCGGCGCCGCCACACCTGCCGGCGGGCCCGGACCTCGAGCACCTGCTGGGCGGAGGCGGCCGCGTTGAGCGCCGGGACGACCGGGCTCTGGGTGGCCGAGTGCAGCACGGCGGAGAGCCCCTCGAGGACCAGGCGGGTGCCGTACCGGCCGATCCGCCGGGCGAGCAGCTCGGTGATCCAGTCCTGGGTGTCGATCAGCGTGACCGCGAGCGTGGCGTGCCGCGACAGGGCGGGGATCGGCAGCGCCCGGGCGGTGAGCGCGGTGAGCACGCCGAGGGCGTCCACCGCCAGCGCCGTCGCCGTCGCCAGCAGCGGCTCGAGGTCGGCGGGGTGGTCGGCCGGCTCGCGCAGGACGTCCCGCCGGTCGCCGGCGTCCTGCAGCGTGCGCACCGTCCCGACGACGTCGTCCACGCCCACCCGCCGCGTGTCGACGGCGACCAGCGCCCGGCCGAGGACCTCGTTGACCGTGGCCCACTGCACGCCCTCGAGCCGCTCGAGGCGCGCGCGCAGCGTGCGGCCGGCGTCGGGCGGCGCGCCGGGGGCGCACTCGGGCAGCTCGACCTGCACCAGGTCCCCGTCGGCCCACACCCGCGGCGTGTGCCGCCCGCCGTCGGGCTCGAACATGCCGGCGGCGACCCGCGCGAGCTCCCGCAGCCGGCCGGTGGGCAGCGGGTCGGCGCCGGTGAGCAGCGTGCCGGCGGCCCGGACGCCGGAGACGGCGGCCTGGGTGAGGTCGACCGGCCGGCCGGCGACGCGGCTGGTCAGGTCCTCCGCCGTGCGCACCGCGGCGCGGGTGGAGACGCCGAGCAGGCCGGCGGTGAGCACGGCCGGCGCGGCGGCGACCTGCGCGCCGGTCACCGCGAGGCGCGCCGTGGCGGCCAGGGCGCGCCGGGCGGTGGCGGCTCGGTGGAGGACGCTCATCCCGGGGCTCCCCCCTGCGCGACACCTGCTGTCCGCCCATCGTCCACCTCGGAGTGACGCACGTCACGACCCCGGACCGGTACGCGTCGGTCCGCTCCGGCCGGGCGTCAGTCCGCCGCGCCGCGCCAGCGCAGCACCTCCAGCGCCGCGGCCACGCCGAGGACGTTCTCGGCCAGCGGCCGGGGCAGCAGCTCGTCGGCGCGGGCCAGCCGGCGCAGCACGGTGTTGCGGTGGGTGTACAGCCGCTCGGCGGTGCGGGAGGCGTTGCCGAGCTCCCGCACGTAGGTCAGCACCGCCTCGCGGGTGTCGGGGTCGGCGGTGGCCAGCCGGCCCAGGGTGCCGGCGAGGAACTCCTCGAGCTGGGTCGGCTCGGTGGTCAGCAGCGCCACCAGCTGCACGTCCTCGTAGCGGGCCACCTGCTGCGGGGAGGTCAGCCGCGCCAGCATCCGCTGCGCCGTCGCGGCGTCCAGGTGGCTGCGGCGGAAGCCGTCGACGTCGCGGCCCGGCCGGCCCACCGCCACCCGGACGTCGGGGTGCGCGGCCAGCGGCCCGGCCAGCTCCGCCGCCCGCGGCGCGGTGCCCACCGGCAGCCACACCCACAGCGCGGCCGCGCTGGCGACGACGGTCAGCCGCCGGGTCGCGCCGGCCGCCCGCATGACCGCCTCCGCGGCGGCCTCCAGCTGGCCGGGCGCCGCGCTGCCGGACCCGGTCCACACGACGGCGGCGGTGTGCGGACCGGTCAGCCCGTAGCCGAGCTGCGCCTCCGCGCGGGCCCGGCCGATCGGCGCGCCCTCCAGCAGCAGCGTGACCGTGGCCCGGCGCTCGGCGTGCGCGCCGCGGGTGAGCTCGGCCCGCTCGGCGGCCATCCGCTCGGACAGCGCCGCGACCGTGTCGTCGATGAACGTGGTGATCGACAGCGCCGACACGTCGAGCAGCTCGCGCAGCTCGGCCGGGTCGCCGGTCAGCTCGAAGCAGATCTCCATCCACCGCCGCCAGGCCACGCCCTGCGCCGTCCGGTAGGCGTCCAGCCCGCTCTGGTCCAGCCCGCGCCGGACCAGGTCGCGGGCGGCGTCCAGCACCTCCCCGCCGGTGTTGGCCGGCACCCGCCGGCCCGGGTGCTGCACGTTGGCCGCCGCCCAGTGCAGCAGGTTGGCCAGGTTGGCCCGCCGGGTGGCGGCGGCGAGCACGGGGTCCTCGGCGACGGGGCGCATCCGCTCGGTGCCCAGCGACGCCCGGTGCAGCTCCTCGATCCAGTCGGCGCGGGGGTCGAGGGCCACCTCCGCGCCCCGGCGGAACAGCTCCCGGATCCGAGGGGAGACGGCCGGCCAGTCGACGCCCTCTGCTGCAGTCTGCACCACGTAAGTATCGGGATGGTGCAGTTCGTCGTTGCACCGGGTGACCGGGACCACGCAGTCTCGTAGGCCGCTGCACCCGTGTCCCGAGGACGGAGCACCGCATTGACCACCACGCAGACGCCGGTCGAGCACCTCGATGTGCTGATCGTCGGCGCCGGGATCTCCGGCATCGGCGCCGGCCGGTACCTGACCACCGAGCTGCCGCAGAAGAGCTTCGCGATCCTCGAGGCGCGCGGCGCCTCCGGCGGCACGTGGGACCTGTTCCGCTACCCCGGCATCCGCTCGGACTCCGACCTGTCGACCTTCGGCTACGAGTTCAAGCCGTGGCGGGACCGCCAGTCGATCGCCGACGCGCCGAAGATCCTGGCCTACCTGCGCGAGACCGCCACCGAGAACGGCCTCGACGAGAGGATCCGCTATCACCACCGGGTGCTGGCGGTGGCGTGGTCCAGCGAGGACGCCCGCTGGACGGTCGACGTCGAGCGCACCGACACCGGCGAGCGGCTGCAGCTCACCGCCGGCTGGGTGTTCTGCGCCGGCGGCTACTACCGCTACGACGAGGGCTTCACCCCCGTCTTCGAGGGCCGCGACCGCTTCCGCGGCGAGATCGTCCACCCGCAGTCCTGGCCCGAGGACCTCGACCTCGCCGGCAAGCGGGTCGTCGTCGTCGGCTCCGGTGCCACCGCCGTGACGATCGTGCCGGCCGTCGCCGGCACCGCCGCGTCGGTGACAATGCTGCAGCGCACCCCCACCTACGTGCTGCCGGTGCCCCGCGAGGACAAGGTCGCCGCGCTGCTGCGGAAGTGGTTCGGCGACGAGCGCGGCTACGCGCTGACCCGCCGCAAGAACATCGCCCAGCAGCGGGCGATCTGGAGCTTCTGCCAGAAGCACCCGAAGGCCGCCCGCAGGGTCATCCGCTGGGTCAACACCAAGCAGCTGCCCGAGGGCTTCGACGTCGACACGCACTTCAACCCGCCGTACGACCCGTGGGACCAGCGGCTGTGCGCCGTCCCGAACGGCGACCTGTTCCGCGCCATCCGCGAGGGGAAGGCCGACGTCGTCACCGACCGGATCGTCACCTTCGACGAGACCGGCATCCGGCTCGCCTCCGGGCGGCACCTGGACGCCGACGTGATCGTGACCGCGACCGGGCTGAACGTGCAGGCCTTCGGCGGCGTCGCGATCACCGTCGACGGCGCGCCGGTGACCCTGTCGGAGACGGTCTCCTACAAGGGCATGATGCTGTCCGGGGTGCCGAACCTCGCCTACGCGATCGGCTACACCAACTCGTCCTGGACGCTGAAGGTCGGCCTGCTCTGCGAGCACTTCGTCCGGCTGCTCAGGCACATGGACGAGCGCGGCCTGGACACCGCGCGGCCGGTGCTCGCCGACCCGGACATGCCCACCCGGCCCTTCCTCGACTTCGCCGCCGGCTACATCCAGCGCGCCGTCGGCCGGCTGCCGCGGCAGGGCGACCGGATGCCGTGGCTGACCTCGATGGACTACCACTCCGACGTCAAGCTGCTCCGGGCCGACAGCGTCGTCGACCCCGAGCTCCGGCTCACCCGGGCGGCCGACCGCGTGACCGCCGCGGCGGTGCCCGCGTGACCGCGGCCGAGGCGCCGGCCCGCGTCGCGGCGGAGGACCGCTTCGCCGACCTGCCGGCCGGCCCGCGGATCTGCCACCGCGTCGACGGCCCGGACGACGGCGAGCCGCTGGTGCTCGTCGCGGGCCTCGGGCTGGACCTCACCTCGTGGCCGCAGCGGATGGTCGACGGGTTCACCGGCCGCGGCTTCCGCGTGGTGCGGATGGACAACCGCGACGCCGGCCGGTCGGGCCGGATCGCCACCCCGCCGCCGGGCCGCGCGCGGCAGCTGCTGGCCCGGCCCCGGCCGGACGCCTACGACCTCACCGACATGGCCGCCGACACCGTCGGCCTGCTCGACGCCCTCGGCCTGGGCCGGGTGCACCTGGTCGGCATGTCGATGGGCGGGATGATCGCGCAGGTCGTCGCGGCCCGGCACCCGCACCGGGTGGCCAGCCTGACCTCGATCTTCTCCACCACCGGGTCGCGCCGGGTCGGGCAGCCGGCCCGCTCCACGATCCTGCGGCTGGCGCGGGCCGCGCCGCGCACCGCCGAGGAGTCGGTCGAGCGGCACCTGGCGATGCTGGGCCACATCGGCGGCCCCGGCTTCCCGCCCGACGACGACCTCGAGCGCGCCTGGGCGGCCGCGGTGTGGGAGCGCGGCGGCGGCGACCGGTCGCGGGAGGTGGCCCGCCAGATCGGCGCCATCCAGGCCTCCGGCGACCGCACCGCCGACCTCGCGCGGATCACCGCGCCCACGCTGGTCGTCCACGGCGACGTCGACCGGATGGTCCACCCCAGCGGCGGGCGCGCCACCGCCGAGGCGATCGCCGGTGCCCGGCACGTCGAGATCCCCGGCATGGGCCACCACCTCGCGCCCGGCGTCGTCGACCGGCTCGTCGAGCTCACCACCGACCTCGCCCGCGGAGCGGGCCGCGACGACACCGCCCGGTCCGCGGGCGCCGACCTCCCAGGGGGGAACCGATGAGCAGCGTGCGCGGCAAGGTCGCCGTCGTCACCGGCGCCGGGTCCGGCATCGGCCGGCAGCTGGCCTTCGAGCTGGCGAAGCGGGGGGCGCGGCTGGCGCTGTCCGACGTCGACGAGCTGGGCCTGGGCCAGACCGCCGACCGGGCGAAGGCGCTGGGCGCGGAGGTGCACACCGCCCGCCTGGACGTCAGCGACCGGGCGGCCGTCGTCGCGTACGCCGACGCGGTCGCGGCCCACTTCGGCGTGGTGCACCAGGTCTACAACAACGCCGGGATCTCCGGCGGCGGCCGCTCGGTGCTCGACACCGACTGGGAGACCTACGACCGCACGCTCGGGGTCAACCTGCACGGCGTCATCAACGGCACCAAGGCGTTCCTGCCGCACCTGATCGCCTCCGGCGACGGGCACGTGGTCAACGTGTCCAGCCTCAACGGGTTCATGGCCCAGCCGACGCTGTCGGCGTACTGCGCGAGCAAGTTCGCCGTCCGCGGCTTCACCGAGGTGCTGCGCACCGAGATGATCGCCGGCGGCCACCCGGTGCGGGTCACCGTCGTCCACCCGGGCGGGGTGAGGACCAACATCGCGTCGGCGACGGTGGCCGAGGCCCGGGCGCAGGGCCTCGAGCTCTCCCCCGCGGAGCTGGCCCGCAACCGCGTCTACAACGAGAAGCTGCTGACGATGCCCGCCGAGCAGGCGGCGCGGATCGTCGTCGACGGCGTCGAGGCCGGGAAGCCGCGCGTGCGGGTCGGCAAGGACGCCGTCCTGGTCGACCGGCTGGTCCGGCTGCTGCCGGCCCGCTACCCGGTGCTGTCGGCCTGGTACGACCGCAAGCTGTTCGGCCGCGCCTGAGGCCCGGGGCCCCGGCCGCCGCCCGGCGGCCGGGGCTCAGGCCCGGTGCAGCCCCGCCGGCTGCGGGGCCAGGCGCCAGCCCGCCGCCCCGGTGAGCGCGATCGCGGCCGCGACGGCGACGTAGAGCCAGGCGGCCGGCCCGTCCCACACGACGTCGCCGCGGTGCAGCAGGACGACCACGAGCTCCAGGACGCCGAACACCGTGTAGGCGATCGCCGCGGTGCGCAGCCGCTCGAGGTCCCCGGCCAGCGCCGCCAGGGCGGTGGCGACGCCGAAGGCGACCAGCCAGGCCCCCACCACCCGGGCGGTCAGCGGGGTCAGCGGCCAGGGCCACAGCGTCGTCGCCGACGACGGCGCGATCGAGATCGCGGCGCCCACGGCCAGCAGGACCAGCGACTCCACCGCCAGCGCCGTCCGCAGGACGACCGGCACCGGCCGGGTCCGCGGCGGGTCGGTGCCCGGCGCCCGCTCCTGGACCGGCAGGACGACGAGCATCGCCAGCGGGATGACGACGTAGACGGCGGTCCAGAACCAGGCGGCCCCGCGGGCGAGCAGCGGCGCCGCCGCGAACTCGTCCTGGAAGTGGAACCGGTCGACGTGCACCAGCGTGGCGACCAGCGTGAGCACGGTGAACACCAGGATGGTGAGCACCGGCACCCGGCTGTGCGCCCACACCGGGTCGCGCAGCGACAGGACCACGAGGGTGAAGCCGGCCGCGTAGCCCGCGCCGAGGAAGGCCGCGGTCGCCGGCGGCTGGATCGTCCAGGCGAAGCTCTCGCTCGTCCGCGTCGACAGGACGAACAGCGCGACGAAACCGAGCGCGGTGAGGACGCTGAAGGCGAGCAACAGCGCCCGCATGGCCGGCAGCAGCTCGCGCCGCCCGGTCGCGGGCCGCACGGCCGTGGGGACAGGGTCCACCGCGGACCTCCGTGGTTCCTCCGCCCCCGTGCGGGCCCATTGGAGCACCGGCGCCGGGGACTGTCACCGGACTTCCGTCCCCGCCCGGTACCGCCCTCGGGACCTACGCCTCTACGGCACGGCGGCCCGTCCTGCGGATGCTCGACCCGGCAGTGCTCGACGCGTGCAGCGAGGCGGGTTCCCATGACCCCACCGCTCCCCGCTCCCCCGGACGGCCGGGCGTGACCGCCGGGGTGGCGCTCTCGGCCGAGACCCGGCTCGCGCGCCTGCTCGAGCGGCTGCTCACCGCCGCCGAGGCGTCGCTGGCCGCCGGGGACCTGGAGCCCGCGCGGACCACGGCCGAGGAGGTCCGCGCCGTCGACCCGGACAACCGGCGCGCCGCGCTCGTCCTGCAGCGGGTGGCGAGCCGCCAGGTCGGCCCGGCCGGCGAGCGGGCCCTCATGACCCTGCTGTTCTCCGACCTGGTCGGGTCCACGCTGCTGTCCGAGCAGGTGGAGCCCGAGCAGCTGCGGGACCTGTTCGCCTTCTACCGGGCGGCCGCCCGCGAGGCCGTCGACCGGTACGGCGGCACCCTCATGCACTACTCCGGCGACGGCATCCTCGCCGGCTTCGGCCACCCGGTCCCGCACGAGGACGACGCCCGGCGGGCGGTGCTCGCGGGCCTGGACCTGGTGGTGGCGCTGCACGACGCCCGGGAGCGGCTGACCGACCGCTTCGGCGTGGCCCTGGACGTCCGGGTCGGGATCCACACCGGCCGGGTGGTGGTCACCGACCTGGTCGACGACGGCGCCGTCGCCGAGCGGGACTCCGTCGTCGGCCTGGTGCCCAACCTCGCCGCGCGGGTGCAGCAGACCGCCGACCCGGGCACGGTGGTGATCAGCGACGTCACCCAGCAGCTGGTCGACGCCGACTTCTACCTGCAGTCGCTGGGCGAGCGCGCGCTCAAGGGGATCAGCCGGCCGGTCGAGGTGTTCCGCGTCGACCGGCCCCGCTACGCCGCGGCCCGCTTCCAGTCCGAGCGGTACCGCAAGGCCGGCCTCGTCGGGCGGGACGAGCCCCGCGCCCGCCTGCTGGCGGCGTGGGACGCCGTGCGGCGGGGCGACACCGGCGCCGCGTTCCTCGTCGTCGGCGAGCCGGGCATCGGCAAGTCGCGGCTGGCGGCGGAGGTCCTCGACCGGGTGGAGGCCAGCGGCGGCCGGGTGGTCGGCGCCGCCTGCCTGCCCTACCACGCCAACGTCTCGCTCTGGCCGATCGCGCGGATGATCGAGCGCCTGGTGAGCCGGGCGGGCGAGGGCGGGGACCGGCTGCGCCCGCTGGTCACCCACCTGGAGTCCCTCGGGCTGGACCCGGCGGTCGTCGTCCCGCTGATCGGCCCGCTGGCCGGGCTGCCCCCGACGCCGGAGTTCCCGGCACCCGAGCTGGACCCGGGCGCCCTCCTCGACGAGACCCTCGACCGGCTCGTCGAGTGGATGGCAGCGGCCGCCGTCCGGCGGCCGCACCTGCTCGTGGCCGAGGACCTGCACTGGGCCGACCCCTCCACCGTCGACCTGCTGGGCCGCGTCGCCGCGCGCCGCCCGCCCGGCCTGCTGCTGCTCGCCACCAGCCGCGACGAGACCGCGGTCCCGTGGCGGGGCGCGGCCCGCGTGGTCCCGCTCGGGCGGCTCGACGACCGGGCCGCCGACCGGCTGGTCGGCAACCTCACGGCCGGCCGCGACCTCGACGACGCGGTGCGGTCGGCCATCGTCGAGCACGCCGAGGGGATCCCGCTGTTCGTCGAGGAGCTGACCCGCTCCGGCCTCGAGGCGCGGCGCGCCGAGCCGATCCCGCTGCGGCTGCAGGAGCTGCTGACCTGGCGGCTGAAGGCGCCCGGGGTCGACCTGCGGGTGGTCCAGACCGCCGCCACGATCGGGCCCACCTTCGACCCGGCGACCGTCGCCGCGGCGGTCGGCGACCCGGACGCCGTGGACGAACAGGTCCGCGTGCTCTCGGACCTCGGCGTCATCGAGCGGGCGGGGCTGGCGACGGGCGCCTACCGGTTCCGGCACGCGCTCATGCGCGACGCCGCCTACGAGACCCAGGTGCTCGACGTGCGCCGCCGCACCCACGCCGCCGTGGCCGAGGCGCTGGCGGCGCAGGGGGCCGAGCCGGCACTGGTGGCGCAGCACCTGGACCTGGCGAGCGCGACGCTGCCCGCGGTGGCCCGGTACGTCGAGGCGGCGCAGGCCGAGCAGGACCGCGGCGCCCACGCCGAGGCCGCGCGGCTGCTCACCCGGGCGCTGGAGCTGGTGGAGCCCCTGCCCCCGTCCGAGGAGCGCGACGTGGCCGAGCTCGGCGCCCGGATGCTGCGCGGCCTGTCCACCAGCGCGATGCGCGGCTACGCCGCACCGGAGGTCGAGGCCGACCACCGGCGGGCGCAGGAGCTCGCCAGCCGGCTGGGGCGCCCGGAGGTGCTGCCCGCACTGCTCGCGATCTGGGCCTACTGGTACGCCAGCGGACGGCTGACCACGGCCCGTGGCGTGCTGGACCAGCTCACCGCGATGGCCCGGGAACCCGCCTTCGCCGCCTTCGGGCCGGAGGTGGCGGCGGTGACCGGGATCCACGAGTTCGCCCGCGGCCACCTCGTGTCCGCGCAGGAGCACCTGGAGCGGTCGGTGGCCGGCTTCTGCGCCCGGCCGGCCGCGGAACGGGTCACGCCGCTGTGGCCGCTGCCCAACGACCCGCTCGCCGGTGTGCTGGCCGCGTACGCCCTCGTGAGCACCGCGCGCGGCGAGCTCGAGGAGGCCGGGCGACGGGAGCGGGAGGCCCGGCGGCGGGCCGAGGAGGTCGGCTCCCCGCGCGCCCCGTCCAGCCTCGCCTTCCTCCACGTCTACGTCTCGTGGATGCGGCACTTCCTCGGGGACGACGCCGGGGGCGCCCGGGCCGGGGAGGCGGCCGCCGCCATCGGCGACGAGCACGGGCTCGCCCTCTGGTCGGCGTACGGCGCCGCCTACGCCGCCACGGACACGCCCGGCGGCGCGCCGGACCGGGCGGTCCTCGAGCGGACCCTCGCGGCCCTGGAGCTCATGGGTTTCCGGTCGTTCCTCGCCTTCCACCTGGCCCACCTCGCCAGACTGGACGCGGCGGCCGGGGACCCGGACCGGGCCGACGAGCACCTGGCCGAGGCGTTCGCCGCCGCCCGGGAGAGCGGTGAGGAGATCCACCTGCCCGAGCTGTTCCGTCAGCGCGCGCACGCCACGCTGGCCCGCGCCGGGGACCCCGCCGACGCCGCGGCCGACCTGACCGAGGCGCTGTGGATCGCGACGGCGCAGGGTGCCCGGCTGTCCCGGCTGCGCGCCGCCCTCGACCTCGCCCGGCTGCCCGCGGACGTCCGGCCGCAGGACTGGCGCACCTTCGTCGCGGAGGCGCGCGCGGACCTGCCGGCCACGACGGCGACCCCCGAGACGGCCGCGGCCGACGAGCTGCTGGCCGGCTGACCGGCGCTCAGCGGCGGCGCGGCAGCACCACCCGCGCCCGGGTCACGCCGTCCTCGGAGGTCAGCGTCAGCCGGCCGCGGTGCTTCTGGGCGACCACCGCCAGCGACGTCGCCAGGCCCAGCCCCGTGCCCTGGCCGACCGGCTTGGTGGTGAAGAACGGGTCGAAGGCGCGCGCGAGCACCTCCGGCGGCACCGGCGGCCCGGTGTCCTCCACGTCGACCACCACGGCGTCGTCCTCCCCGCGGGTCCGCACCGTGACCGTGCCGTCCGGGTCCACCGCGGCGAGCGCGTTGTCGAGCAGGTTTGTCCACACCAGCGCCAGGTCCGCGGCCCAGCCCTGCACCGTCTGGGGCCGCGGGTCGAGGTCCACGACCACCCGGACGCCGGGGGGCACCTTGTGGCGCAGCAGCACCAGCGCCTGCTGCAGGCTCGCGTGCACGTCCACGTCGGCCAGCGACTGGTCGGAGGAGTAGGCCAGCGGGCGCACCCCGGAGACGATCCGGGACAGCTGGTCGGCGCCGGCCGCGACCTCCTCCAGCAGGGCGGCGACCTCGGCCGAGCGGGCCAGTCCGCGCACCGCCCGGCCGCGCCCGGCGGCCGGCAGCGCGGCGAGCGCGGCGGCCAGGCCCGCCGGGTCGACGCCCAGCCGCACCAGGTCGGGGGCGACCGCCCAGCCGCGGTCGACGCCCGCCGCGGCGAGGACCTCGGCGAGCGCCCGCTCGGCGTCCCCGCGCGCCAGCGGGTCGTCCGGGACGGGCACCGCGCCGGCGAGCGCGCGCAGCGGGGCGTCGGGGTCGTCGTCGCCGGACAGCAGGGTCCGCAGCCGGGCGACGCCGCGCTGGACGGCGGCCGCCGGGTTGTTGAGCTCGTGCAGCAGGCCCGCGGACAGGGCGCCGAGCGCGGCCATCCGCTCGTGCTGGCGGACCAGGCCCTCCTCGCGGTCCAGCCGCCGGGTGGCGGCCAGCAGCATCGCCCGGGCCGACGCCGGGTGGGTGAGCAGCCGGTCCAGCGCGTCGGCGCCGATCCGCTGGACGCGGCTGGGCGTCCGCGCCCGCACGGTGGCCGAGCGGGGCCGGCGGTGGGCCAGGCCCAGCTCGCCGACGAGGTCACCGGCGCCGCACACGTTGAGCAGCACCTCCGAGCCGCCCACCTCCCGGCTCACCTCGAGGTCGCCCTCCAGCACGACGTACATGGCCTCCGGCGGCGAGCCCTCCGCCATGAGCACCTCGCCGGCCGCCAGGTCGACGCCGCGGCTGGCGTCGGCCAGGGCCGCGAGGTCGTCCTCCGGGAGGTGCTCGAACAGCCGCGAGCGGCGCAGCGCCGCGGCGACGTCGGCGTCCGCGGCGTCGGGGGCCGCGGCGTCGGGGGCCGTGCGGGTCACCGGGCGCCCAGCCGCTGGTGGGCGAAGCGGACCGCCATCGCGCCCTCCCCCACGGCCGCGGCGATCCGGTTGCCCGACCCGTGCCGCACGTCGCCGGCGGCGAACACCCCCGGCACGGACGTCTCCAGGGGCAGCGGCGGGACCTCCAGCGGCCACTCCGGCGTCGGCCCGAGGTCCACGCCGGTGAGCACGAACCCGCCGTCGTCGCGGCGGACCAGGCCGTCCAGCCACCCGGTGCGCGGTGCCTGCCCGATGAAGACGAACAGGGCGTCCGCGGCGACCTCGCGCTCCTCGGTCCCGGTCCGCAGCCGCAGGCCCTCCAGCCGCCGCGTGCCCAGCGCGCCGGCCACCTGCGTGTGGTACTCGACCGCGACCTTCTCCGAGGCGATCAGCCGGTCGACCAGGTAGCGGGACATGGAGGCGGCGAGGTCCCCGCCCCGGACCAGCAGCGTCACCGACGCGGCGAACGTGGCGAGGAACAGCGCGGCCTGCCCGGCCGAGTTGCCGGCGCCGACGACGAACACGTGGCCGCCCGCGTGGTCCACCCCCTCGGCCCGCCCGGCGCCGTAGTAGACGCCGACGCCGGTGAGCCCCGCGGCGCCCGGGACGTCGAGGGTGCGGTACTCGACGCCGGTGGCGATGATCAGCGTGCCGGCGCTGACCTCCCCGCCGTCGTCCAGGCGCACCACCGTGTACGGGTCGGCCCGGCGCACGCCCACCACCTCCGCCGGCACCAGGATCTCCGCGCCGAAGCGGACGGCCTGCTCGCGGGCCCGCAGCGTGAGGTCGGCGCCGGAGAGCCCGACCGGGAAGCCCAGGTAGTTCTCGATCCGGCTGCTCGTGCCGGCCTGCCCGCCCGGCGCGCTGCACTCCAGGACCAGCGTGGCCAGGCCCTCGGAGGCGCCGTACACCGCGGCGGCCAGCCCGGCCGGCCCGGCGCCCACCACCACGAGGTCGTAGGCCGCGCGCTCGGCCCGTGCCCGCAGCCCGATCCGCGCGCCGACCTCGTGCAGGTCCGGCTGCACGAGCACCTCGCCGTCGTCGAGCACGAGGGCCGGCAGCGACCCGGCGTCGACGCCCGCCACCTCGAGCAGCTCCCGCGCCTGCGGGTCGGCCTCGACGTCGAGCCAGCGGTAGGGCACCAGGTTGCGGGTGAGGAACTCGCGCACCGCGTGGCTGGCCTGCGACCAGCGGTCACCGACCAGGCGCAGGTTGGCCACCGGCGGGGGCCGGCGCCAGGTCTGCAGCAGGTCGTCGAGCACCGGGTAGAGCCGGTCCTCCGGCGGGTCCCAGGGCTTGAGCAGGTAGTGCTGGACGTCGGCGTCGTTGATCGCCTTGATCGCGGCGTCGGTGTCGGCGTAGGCGGTGAGCAGCACCCGCCGGGCGTCCGGGTACAGCCGCCGGCTGGCGGCCAGCAGCTCGACGCCGCTCATCCCGGGCATCCGCTGGTCGACCAGCAGCAGCGCCACCGGCTCCTCGCGCAGCCGCAGCCGGCGCAGCAGGTCCAGCGCCTGGTCCCCGGAGGACGCCGTGTACACCTGGTACTGCTCGCCGTAGCGCTCCCGCAGGTCGCGCTCGACGGCGGCCAGCACCGGGCCGTCGTCGTCGACGGCGAGCAGCGCGGGCCGGCTCACGGCTCGTCCCGCGGGGCCGGGGTGCGCGCGCGGCGGCTGGGGACCGGGCCGGACGGTGCGTCCACGGGCCCACCTCCCGGTGGAGTGGCTGGCGGCCGTTGGGCGCGGAGTCTAGGGCGACCGGCGGTGACCGACCAGCGCCGCGGCCGTCCGGTCAGGTCACCGTGAACGTGCCGTGCATGCTCGGGTGCGGATCGCACAGGTAGCGGTACTCGCCCGGCCGGAGGTCGACCACCCAGGTGGTCTCGCCGGTCTCGAGGACGCTCGTCTTCTCGTCGACCGCGCCGTCCCCGCCACCGAGGTGGAAGCCGTGGACGTCGCTGTGGTCGGTGACGACGACGTTGTACTGCCCGGCGGGCAGCTCGGTCACCGGCGCGCCGTCCTCGTCGACCAGGGCGATCTCGAAGGCGTCCGGCGAGTCCTCGGTCCCGACGCTGCCCTGCAGCGTCGGTGCGCCGGCGACCGTGCGGTCCGCCGCCTCCACGTCGCCCTCCCCGGAGCCGCCGCAGGCGGCTGCCAGGAGGAGCACGGTCAGGGGAACTGCGACTGGAGCCCTCATCGCCATCACCCGGCACTGCACTCCGGCACCGGGGCGGTCCTGCATCCCGACGTGGTGCCGGTGCGGGAAACGGTAGTACGCCCGCGCCCGTCCGAGGGACGTCGCCGTCCGGTCCCCGCGCGCGCCCGGCGGGCCAGACTGTGGCCCGCCGTGAGCCCTGCCCCGACGTGCGGAGGAGCCAGCGATGCCCGGTCCCGGAACACCCCGGACGGGCGGCCCGTCGGCGCCGGTGGCGGAGGCGCCTCCCCCGGGGCCGGCCGCCGGGCCGCCCGCCGTCCGGGGCGCGGACCCCTCCGAGGAGGAGGTCACCGGCTACGAGCGGTCCCCCAGCGACGTGCTGCGCACCGCCGTCCTGACGACGGTCACGCTGCTGCTGGGCCTGGTCGCGGCGTGGTCGCGCGAGGCGGCGGCCGCGCTCGACGCCGACCTGGTGGCGCGGCTGACCTCGGCCGCCCCGGCCCTGGAGCGTTCCCTGGCCGGGGCGGTGACCGTGCTCGTGGCGGTCTCGCTGGCCGCGGCGGCGACCGCCCCGCTGCTGCTCCGCCGTCCCCGGCTGTTCGGCTACCTGCTCACCGGCGCCGCCGCCGCGGTCCTCCTGACCCGCGCGGCGGCGGAGGCCCTGGGCGGGGAGCCGGGGGACCTGCGCGGCGCGCTCGGCGTGCACGGGCCGGCGGTGACCGCGGCGTCGTTCGTGGTGCTGGCGCCGTTCGTGTCCCGGCGGTGGCGGCGGGCCGGGGCCCTGGTCCTCGCGCTCACCGTCCTGCTGCAGCTGCTCGGGCCCCGCGCGTTCCCGGCCACCCTCGCCGTGTCGCTGGTGCTCGGCGCCGCGGTCGGCTCCGCGACCCTGCTGGCCTTCGGCCGTCCCGTCGCCCGGCCGACGCGGGGCGCCGTGGCCGCGGCCCTGGCCGGCAGCGGGCTGGACCCGGTGGAGGTGGCACCGGCGGTGGTCGACGCCCGCGGCTCGGTGCCCTGGACCGCCCGGTTGCGCGACGGGGACCGCGTGTTCGCCAAGGTGATGGGTGCGGAGAACCGGGCGGCGGACCTGCTGTTCCGCGCCTACCGGTTCCTCCGGCTGAAGGACGTCGGCGACGAGCGCCCGTTCTCCTCGCTGCGCCGCACCGTGGAGCACGAGGCGATGGTGTCGCTGCTGGTCCGCGACGCCGGCGGCCGGACCCCCCGCCTCCGCACGATCGCCCCCGTCGGCCGCGACTCGTGGCTGCTGTCCTACGACCTCGTCGACGGCGCGACCCTGGACCGGGTGCCCGACGCGGCCGTGACCGAGCGGGTGCTGCGCGGCATCTGGGAGCAGGTGGCCGTGCTGCGCCGGCACGGGGTGGCCCACCGCGACCTGCGCCGGGCCAACGTGCTGCTCGACCCGTCGGGCACGCCGTGGCTGATCGACTGGGGCTTCAGCGAGGTCGCCGCGGACCCTGCGCTGCTCGACGCGGACGTGGCCCAGCTGCTCGTCGCCCTCACGCTGCAGGCCGGGGTGGGACCGGCCGTCGACACCGCGGTCGCCGTGCTGGGGCCCGACGCGATGGCCGCGGCGCTGCCCCGGCTGCAACCGGACTCGCTCAGCGGCGCCACGCGCGACGCGCTCCGGCGCGACCGGCACCTGGCGGCCCGGCTGCGCGCCGCGGTCAGCGAGCGGTGCGGCGTCCCGGAGCCCCCGCTGGCGGACCTGGAGCGCGTCCGGCCCCGGACGCTGCTCGTCGTCGGCGTGCTCGCCCTCGCCACCTACCTGCTCGTCCCCCAGCTCGGCGACGTCGCCGGGATGGCCGAGCGCGTGCGGGACGCCGACTGGGCATGGGTGCCGCCGGTCCTCGTGGCCTCGCTGCTGACCTACGTGGGCGCCGCGGCGAGCCTCGCGGGGGCGGTGGCCGTGCGGCTGCGGCCGGTGCCGACCTTCGTCGCCCAGCTCGCCTCCTCGTTCGCCGGCCGGCTGGTGCCCGCCGGGCTGGGCGGGATGGCGCTGAACGTGCGCTACCTGCAGCGGTGCGGCCTCGACGTCGCGGTCGCCACGTCCGGCGTCGGGCTCAGCTACGCGGCCGGGACCGTCGTCCACGTGGTGCTGCTGCTGGTGTTCGGGATCTGGGCCGGCCGGTCGCTGCCCGACCTGGCCCGGCCGGTGGAGTCACCGGCCCTCGTGTGGGGCGCCCTCGCGGTGCTCGCCGTCACCCTCGCCGCCGCGGCGGTCCCGGCCGTGCGGCGGTTCGCGGCCGCGCGGCTGGTGCCGCCGCTGCGCCGCTCGGCCCACGGCCTGGCCGGCGCGCTGCGCAGTCCCGGCCGGGTGGTGCTGCTGCTGGGCGGTTCGGCGCTGACCACGCTCGGCTACCTGTCCTGCCTCTACCTGTCCACGCGGGCGCTGGGCGGCGACGTCGGCCCGGTCGCCGTGGGCGCGGTCTACCTCCTCGGCGCCGCGGTCGCCGCGGCCGCGCCGACGCCCGGCGGTCTGGGCGCGCTCGAGGCCGCCCTGATCGCCGGGCTGGTCGGCGTCGGGATGGACCACACGGTCGCCGTCCCCGCCGTGTTCCTCTACCGGATCGCCACCTTCTGGCTGCCGGTCCTGCCCGGCTGGGCGGCCTTCGCCTGGCTCCGCCGGGAGCACTACGTGTAGCCCTCAGAGGCCGAGCGCGCCCGAGGCGGGGTCGGCCCAGCGGCTGGAGTCGTCGTAGGTGCGGACGACGAGCGACCGCCACCGGCCGGTGCGGCTGATCTCCTTCTCCGGCACGCCGCGGGCGTAGGCCGTGGTGGCGAAGCCGCGGCGCAGCGAGTGCGGGGACAGGCCCTCGGTGGGGACGCCGGCCCGCTCGGCGGCGCGCTCCAGGACCAGGTCGACGCTGCGGGTGGTCAGCGCGGTCGCGCCCAGCCGCGGGGCGCGGCCCTTGCCCAGCGACCGGAACAGCGGGCCGGAGGTGACGCCCCGGTCGGCCAGCGCGGCCAGCCAGGCCCGCGCGGCGCGCACCGGGCAGGTGGCCGCGCGCACGCCCGGCGCCAGGGCCAGCGTCTCCCCCGCGCCCTCCTGGTCGGTCTTGGAGAACCGGAGGAGGAGGTCGAGGCCGCCGTGCCCGGCCGGGACGAGGTCCTCGACCCGCAGCCCGACCAGGTCGGAGGCGCGCAGGCCGAGGGCGTACCCGAGCAGGATCAGGGCCCGGTCGCGCACGCCGGCGAGGGAGTCCGGGAGGTCCTCGACCAGCGCCCGGACGGTCGCGGTGTCCAGCGCGCGGGCCCGGCGCGGGCGGACGCCGGCGCGGGCGGCGGTGCGGCGGATGCCGCTGAGCGTGCGGCGCACCCCCTCGCTGTCGCCGGGCGCGGGGTGCCCGGCGGTGCGGGAGGCGTCGTTGAGCGCGGACAGCCGGCGGGCGACGTAGCGCGGGCTGTGCCCGGCGTCGGCCATCGCGGCGAGCCAGGCGGCGACGGTGAGCGGGTCGGCCGGCAGCGCGGACGGCAGCGACCGGCTGCGGCACCAGTCGGCCCAGGCGGCGAGGTCGCGCGCGTAGGCCGCCCGGGTGCTGCCGGCGAGGGACGCGGCGAGGTAGGTGCCGACCGCCGTCATGTCCGTCGCCGGGACGACCCCCCTCTCTCCGGGGTGGGGACCGGCCGGTACGGCCATGCCGGGCCCCTCCGTCCGCCGTCGGATTTCACTTCGCAGAGTAGGGGCTTCTCGGAAGTGACGGCATCCTCCGCCTCGTCGATCCGGATACATGCATGGGCGCCATCCATCTATCGTCAACCCATGACGGAGCCACCCGGCGGGACGCCCACCTCCACGTGCGCCTATCCGGGGTGTCCGTCACCACCGCGGCCGCGCACGCCCGGACGCAGCGGCCCCTCCCCCCGGTTCTGCGAGCGGCCCGACCACAACCCCGAGTCCGCCCGGCAGGCGCGCGCCCGGGCGGCCGGAACGGCGGCCACCCGGCTGGCGGTCACCACCGCCGCCCTGGTCCAGGACCTGCCGCCCGAGGGCCGGGTCCGGCAGCTGGTGGGCCGCTGGGCCGACGCCACCCGGGAGGCCGCCCGGACGGCCGAGACCCAGGCCGCGCTCCTCGCCGCCGCGACCGAGGCGCTGGAGCAGTACCGCGACGAGTCGTCCGTGGAGGCCCGGCTGGCCCGCGCCTCGGCCGACGTCGACGCCGCGCACGCCGCCCGCCTCGACGCCGAGGAGCGCGCCCGCGCCGCCGAGGCGCAGCGCGCCGACGCCGAGGAGGCGCGGCAGGCGGCCGTGCGGGTGGCCGCGGCCGCCCGCGCCGAGGCCGAGAACCTGACGGCCGCCGCCGAGGCGGAGGCCGCGCGCCGGGTCCGGGAGGCCGACGGGGCCCGCCGGGCCGCCGAGACCGCGCGGGAGGAGGCGGAGGCGGCGCGCGACCGGGCCGGTGGGGAACGCGACGTCGCCCGGCGGGAGGCCGCGGAGGCCGCGGACCGGCGGCGGGCGGCCGAGCGGGACGCCGCGGCGGCGCGGGAGGACGGGCGGCGTGCCCGGGCGGACGCCGCCCGCGAGCACGACGCGCTCGTGGCGGCCCGCGCGCGGTGGGACGTCACCGAACGCACGCTCACCGCGGACCTGGAGACGCGGACGCGGGAGCGCGACGAGGCGGCGGCCGCCCGGGACGAGGCGCGCGCCGCCACCGCCGCCGCCCGGGAGCAGGTCCGCGACGCCGAGCGGGACCGCGACGCCGCCCGGCGCGCCGAGCAGGACGCCCGGACCCTGGCGCGGGAGGCGGCCGACCGCGCGACCGCGGCCGAGCAGGGCCTGCGCGAGGCGCTGACCGGGGCGGCGCGGAGCGCGGAGCGGGCGGAGGACGCCACCCGCCGCGCCGCCGAGGCCGAGGCCGCGGCGCGGCGGGCCGCGGCGCAGGTCGGCGCGCTCACCGCCGAGGTGGCGGCGCTGCTCGCCCGCCCGGCCGGCCGGCCGGGCGGGGACGCTCCGGACCAGGGACCTCGGACCGGCGCGCGGGGACCCGGCGGCGCGTAGCCTCCCGGGGCACGGAGCCGCGCGGGCGGGTGTCGCCGTCGGGAGGCCGCGCCCCGGCTCCGCTCCCCCGCCGAGCACCCGGCCCCACCCCCCGTCCCGGCGGCCTCGCCGGGCGGCGACCGAGGGACCCCGCCATGAGCGACCAGTGGCAGTACCCGGAACCCACCGTCCCCGTCCCCCGGGGGACGACCGACGTCGTCGGGCCGATCGCGGAGGAGGTCGCCGACCTCGAGGAGGACCGGCGCCGGCTGACGGACCTGGAGTACGCCGAGCTGGGCGGCGAGGGCTGAGGCCCGCGCGCCTCAGGGACGGGCGCGCAGGCCCTCGAACGCCGTCCGGACCAGCGCGTCGGCCAGCGCGTCCGGCGACAGGCTGCCGCCGGGGCGGTACCACTCGGTCAGCGAGTTGACCGTGCCGAACAGCAGCCGGCTGGTGACGGCGGGGTCGACGTCGGGGCGCACGTCGCCCTCCTCCTCCGCGGCGCGCACCAGTTCGGTGACGATCCGGTCGAACTCCCGCCGGCGCTGCAGTGCGGCCTGCTCGACCGGGGAGTTGCCGCGCACCCGCAGCAGCAGGGTGACGAACGGCAGCTCGGCGGCCAGCACCCGCACCGACCCGCGGACGACGTGCTCCAGCCGGTCGATCGCCCGGCCGGTGCGCGCGCCGGGCTCCCGGGTGACGGCGAACAGCGCGTCCAGCGCCCGGTCCAGCGCCAGCCGCAGCAGCTCGACCTTGCCGGGCACGTGGTGGTAGATCGCCGACTTGGTGACGCCGAGCCGGCCGGCCAGCTCGTCCATGCTGGTGGCGTCGTAGCCGCGCTCGTTGAACACCGCGACGGCGACGTCCAGCAGCGAGTCCAGCGAGTGCCCGGGGCGCCCTCGGCGGGCCCTCGCGAGTTCCGTCACGGACGGTTGCGGTTGTCGGTCATGCGCTGCAGTTTGCCCATCGAGCGCGGCAGCGTCTCCGGGTCGACGACGAGGACCTCGACGGTGCAGCCCACGGTGTCCTTGACGCCGGTCGCCACCTCCGCGGCCGCGGGCTCCCGGCGCTCCGGCGGGCAGTCCGGGCGCGCCTCGACGCGGCAGACCAGGTGGTCCATCCGGCCGCGGGTGACCAGCTCGAGGGCGAAGTGCGGCGACAGGCCCGGCGTCCGCAGCACGACCTCCTCGATCTGCGTGGGGAACAGGTTCACGCCGCGCAGGATGATCATGTCGTCGGTGCGGCCGGTGACCTTCTGCATCCGCCGCACGCCCGGCCGCGCCGTCCCGGGCAGCAGCCGGGTGAGGTCGCGGGTGCGGTAGCGGACGACGGGCATGGCCTCCTTGGTGAGCGAGGTGAACACCAGCTCGCCCTCCTCGCCCTCGGGCAGCACCTCGCCGGTGACCGGGTCGATGACCTCCGGGTAGAAGTGGTCCTCCCAGACGTGCAGGCCGTCCTTGGTCTCCACGCACTCCTGGGCGACGCCGGGGCCCATCACCTCGGACAGCCCGTAGATGTCGACGGCGTGGATGCCGGCGCGCTCCTCCATCTCGCGGCGCATCTGCTCGGTCCACGGCTCGGCGCCGAAGACGCCGATCTCCAGGCTCGAGGCCCGCGGGTCCAGCCCCTGCTTCTCGAACTCGTCGAGCACGGTGAGCATGTAGCTCGGGGTCACCATGATCACCCGGGGCGCGAAGTCGGTGATCAGCTGCACCTGGCGCGGCGTCATGCCGCCGGAGACGGGGACGACGGTGCAGCCCAGCGCCTCGGCGCCGTGGTGGGCGCCGAGGCCGCCGGTGAACAGGCCGTAGCCGTAGGCGTTGTGCAGCACGTCGCCGGGCCGGCCGCCGGCGGCGCGGATGGAGCGGGCCATGACCGCGGCCCAGGTCGCGAGGTCGCGCTCGGTGTAGCCGACGACGGTCGGCTTGCCGGTGGTGCCCGACGAGGCGTGCACGCGGCGCACCTGCTCGCGCGGGACGGCGAACATGCCGAACGGGTAGTTCTCGCGCAGGTCGGCCTTGCTCGTCGTCGGGAAGCGGGCCAGGTCGGCCAGCTCCCGGCAGTCGTCGGGGTGCACGCCGGCGGCGTCGAAGGCGCGGCGGTAGTGCGGCACGTTGTCGTACGCGTGCCGCAGCGACCAGCGCAGCCGCTCGAGCTGCAGCGCCCGCAGCTCGTCGGCGCCCATCCGCTCGGCGGGGTCGAGGGTCGCGGGGTCGGGGGCCTCGCCCAGCCGCTGCGCCGTCGTGGTCGTCCTGGTCGCCGTCATGACCGCCGTCCTCGTCCCGCGCTTGAACTCTCCCGGTGTCCTGGGTCACACTATTCCTGACCGCTCGGTCAGTAAATGGGAGGAAGGCCATGGCCGCACCCGTCGTGGACCGCGCCGCCGTCGACGAGACCGCGCTGCAGCAGCAGTTCGACGCGACGGTCGCCGCCGACCGGCGGATCGAGCCGCGCGACTGGATGCCCGAGGGCTACCGCAGGACGCTGGTGCGCCAGATCGCCCAGCACGCGCACTCGGAGATCATCGGGATGCAGCCCGAGGGCGACTGGCTGCTCGCCGCCCCGAGCCTGCGCCGCAAGGCGATCCTGCTGGCCAAGGTGCAGGACGAGGCCGGCCACGGCATGTACCTCTACTCGGCGGCCGAGACGCTCGGCGCCGACCGCGCCGACCTCACCGACAAGCTGATCGAGCGGAAGCAGAAGTACAGCTCGATCTTCAACTACCCGACGCTCACCTACGCCGACGTCGGTGTGATCGGGTGGCTGGTCGACGGCGCGGCGATCTGCAACCAGGTGCCGCTGTGCCGCTCCTCCTACGGGCCCTACGCCCGGGCGATGATCCGCATCTGCAAGGAGGAGTCGTTCCACCAGCGGCAGGGCTACGAGCTGCTGATGACGATGATGGGCGGCACGCCCGAGCAGCGGGCGATGGTGCAGGACGCCGTCGACCGGTGGTGGTGGCCGTCGCTGATGATGTTCGGCCCGCCCGACGACGACAGCCCGAACACCGCGCAGTCGATGGCGTGGGGCATCAAGCGGCACACCAACGACGAGCTGCGCCAGCGGTTCGTGGACATGACCGTGCCGCAGGCGCAGGTCCTCGGCGTCACGCTGCCCGACCCCGACCTGGCGCTCGACGAGGAGACCGGGCACTGGCGGTACGGCCCGATCGACTGGTCGGAGCTCAAGCGGGTGATCAGCGGGGACGGGCCGATGAACGCCGTCCGGATCGCCCGCCGCCGCGCCGCCCGCGACGACAACGCGTGGGTGGTCGAGGCGGCCACCGCCTACGCACGCAAGCACAGCGGCGGGCGACCGGCCGGGGAGCACGCGTGAGCACCGACCTGACCGCCGAGGGCGGGCACGGCGCGGTCCCGACCGGGCCGGAGGTGCCGACGACGCCGGCGCCGTCGGTCAGCCGCCGCGACTGGCCGCTGTACGAGGTGTTCGTGCGCGGCAAGCGCGGCCTCAACCACGTGCACGTCGGCTCGCTGCACGCGCCCGACGACGAGATGGCCGTGCACGCCGCCCGCGACCTCTACACCCGGCGCAACGAGGGCGTGAGCATCTGGGTGGTCAGGGCCGCCGACATCACCGCGTCCAGCCCCGACGAGAAGGACCCGATGTTCGCCCCGAGCGGCGACAAGGTCTACCGCCACCCGACGTTCTACGAGATCCCGGAGGACGTCCCGCACATGTAGGAAGGACCCCCACCGGGGCGGGGGGCCGACCGCTGCGCACGAACTCAGGGAGGGGTTCCGTCGGCATGGGGCACGAGGAGACGGTGTACGACGCGTTGACCAACGCGCACGACGACGCCGGGCACTGGGCGTTCGGCACCGGGTTCGACGACCCGCTGGCCGGGGTGGACACCACCGTCCCCGACGGCGTCGACCCCGCCGACCTGGGCGCCTACTGCCTGATGCTCGGCGACGACGCGCTGGTGCTCGCCCAGCGGCTGACCCAGTGGATCACCGCGGCACCCGAGCTCGAGGAGGAGGTCGCGTTCGGCAACGTCGGCCTGGACCTGCTCGGCCAGGCCCGGCTGCTGCTGGCCCGCGCCGGGTCGGCCGGCGTCCTCGGCCGGTCCCGCGAGCGGGCCGGCGCGTCGATCCCCGACGAGGACGCGCTCGCCTACTTCCGCGACCCCGACGAGTTCCGCTGCACCGGCCTGGTCGCGGCCGGGAACGGCGACTTCGCACGGACCATGGTTCGGCTGCTCGCGGCGTCCACCGTCCGGCTGGCGGTGTTCGCCCGGCTGCGGGACTCCCGCGACCCGGTGCTCGCCGCGATCGCCGCCAAGGGCGTGCACGAGCTGACCTACCACCGCGACCACGCCGCCCGCTGGGTCCTGCGCCTCGGCGACGGCACGGCCGAGTCGCACCGCCGCGCGCAGGCCGGCGTCGACGCCGTGTGGCCGCACCTCGCGGACCTGTCCACCGCCACCGACGTCGAGACCCGGCTGGTCGCCGCCGGGGTGGCCGTCGACCCGGCCGCCGTCCGCGACGAGGTGCGCGACGTGCTCACCACCGTGCTGCAGCGGGCGACCCTGACGGTCCCGGACTGGCCGGCCGACGCGCCACCGCGCGGCCGGGTCGGCGAGCACGGCCCCGAGCTGACCGACCTGCTCGCCGGCCTCCAGGGCCTCGCCCGCCGGCACCCGGCGGCGACCTGGTGACGGGGATGGCCGCCACCGCGCACGTGGACCCCCGGGCGGTCGCCGAGACCGTGACCGACCCGGAGCTGCCCACGCTCACGCTCGCCGACCTCGGCGTGCTGCGCGACGTCCGCGTGCACGAGGACACCGTCGTCGTCGACATCACCCCGACCTACTCCGGCTGTCCCGCGATGGGCGTCATGCGCGCGGACCTGCTGCACGCCCTGCACGCCGCCGGGTTCGACGACGTCGAGGTGCGCACCGTGCTCTCCCCCGCCTGGTCCACCGACTGGATCACCGAGGAGGGCCGCCGCAAGCTCGCCGCGGCCGGCATCGCGCCACCGGGCAGGGCGCCCGAGCGCACGGCCGGGCCGATCCCGCTGCAGCTGGGCCCGACCCGCCGGACCGCGTCCTGCCCGCTGTGCGGCTCCCCCGACACCGTCGAGATCAGCGAGTTCGGCGCGACGGCGTGCAAGGCGCTGCGCCGCTGCCGGGACTGCGGCGAGCCGTTCGAGCACGTGAAGGAGGTCTGAGTGAGCGCACCGGCCCGCCGGCGTCCGCGGTTCCACCCGCTGCGGGTCGCCGGCGTCGAGCGGCTCACCGACGACGCGGTGGCGGTCACCTTCGACGTCCCCGAGGACCTGGCCGAGGACTACGCGTTCCGCCCCGGTCAGGCGCTCACCCTGCGGCGGGTCGACGGCGACCGCGACGAGCGCCGCTCCTACTCGATCTGCGCGCCGGTGGGCGCCGCTCCGCGCGTCGGCGTCCGCGAGGTGCCCGGCGGCTTCTTCTCCTCCTGGCTGGTGCACGAGGTGCGGCCCGGCGACACGATCGAGGTGCTGCCGCCGTCGGGCACGTTCACCGCCGACCTGTCGCAGCCGGCCGACCACGTGTTCGTCGTCGCCGGCTCCGGGATCACCCCGGCGTTGAGCCTGGCGAGCACCGTGCTGCGCGACGGCGAGTCCACCGTCACCGTGTTCTACGGCAACCGGCGCACGAACACGGTGATGTTCGCCGACGAGCTCGCCGACCTGAAGGACCGGTTCGGTCCCCGGCTGCAGCTGGTGCACGTGCTGTCCCGCGAGCCGCGCGACACCGAGCTCACCAGCGGCCGGCTCGACCGGGACCGGCTGCGCACGCTGGTCGGCGCCCTCGTCGACGCCCCGCACGTGGACCACTGGTGGCTGTGCGGCCCGCACGGGATGGTCAGCGACGCCCGGGCGCTGCTGGCCGAGCTCGGCGTCCCCGCCGAGAAGGTGCACCAGGAGCTGTTCTACGTCGACGACGTCCCGCCCGAGCCGGTGCGCGGCGACGAGGAGACGGTCGCGGGCCCGAGCGCCCAGGTCACCGTGGTGCTGGACGGCCGCTCGACGACGCTGGCGCTGCCCCGCGACGTCCCCGTCCTGGACTCCGCCCAGCGGGTGCGCTCGGACCTGCCGTTCGCCTGCAAGGGCGGCGTGTGCGGCACCTGCCGGGCGCGGGTGACCGACGGCGAGGTCGAGATGCGCCGCAACTACGCGCTCGAGCCCGCCGAGGTCGACGCCGGCTACGTCCTGACCTGCCAGTCGCTGCCACGGTCGGACGCCGTCACCGTCGACTTCGACGCCTGACGGCCGTGCGCCCGGTCGCCGTCGGCGAGACCGCGGTCCTCGACGTCGTCGTCACCGCGGCGATGACCGTGCACTTCGACGAGCTCGGCCCGGTGCACCCGGTCTACGCCACCTACGCGATGGCCAAGCACTTCGAGGAGGCGGGGCGGAAGCTGCTGCTCGGCCACCTCGAGCCGGGCGAGGCCGGCGTGGGCACCGCGGTGTCGGTCGAGCACCGGGCGCCGGCGTGGGTGGGCGACCGCGTCCGGGTGACCGCCCGCTGCACCGCGGTCCGCGGCAACCGGCTGACCTGCGCGTGCCGGGCCGTCGACGCGAGCGGCCGGGAGCTCGGCCGCGGCTCCACCGAGCAGGCGGTCCTGCCCGAGGAGGTCCTGGCGGCCCGCCTGGACCCCCGGGTCCGGGACTAGTCGTCGCCGCGGCGCACCAGGTGCACCGCCGCCTCCTCGGCCGACGCCGCCCCGCCGTCGATGCCGAGGTCCTCGCCCAGCAGCTCGTCCTCCCTGTCGACGACGCCGTCGTCGCCGACCTCGGCCAGCCGGCCCGCGCGGGCGTCGCCGACCTCGTCGTCGAGCAGCTCGCCGTCGCCGCCGGTGAGGTCACCGAGGCCGTCGCCGTCGGCGTCGTCCCAGGACCGGTCCGGCAGCTCCCGGGCGAGCCGCCCGGCGAGGCTCTCGCCGGTGGCCTCCTCCCGCTCGGTGGTGCCCCAGTCGGCCACCCCCCAGGGCCGCTCCGGCGGCGACCAGCCGGTGTCCAGGTCGCGCGGGCGGCGGGGGTCCTCGAGGGTGTCCTCGGCCTCGAGCAGGCCGGTGGCCTCCTCGGGGTCGGTGCCGTCGGTGCCGTAGAGGTCGCGGTCCACGGTGGGGCTCCTCGGGTGCGGGCGGGGCGGACGGCGCTGTCCGGGGCGGACCCACCCTGCCACCGCGGCGGGCGGGGCGGGAGGGCCGCGCGTGTGACCGAACGAGCAGTCCGGCCTGCGACCCCGCCGCCCGGACCGGCGGACACTGGAGGCAGCCGACCTCCAGGGAGACCGCCGTGGACACCACGATGACCACGCTGCACGAGCACTACGTCCGGCGGGTGAACGCCGCCGTCGCCGAGGACCGCACCGACCTCGTGCGCGACCTCTACGAGGAGTACTTCGAGGAGGCGCTGCGGCGCCTGCTCGAGACCTCCGCCCCCGCCTGACGCTCGGCCCCCGTCGGACACGGGACCTCTGGGGACGACGACCCCGGACCCCTGCCCGCCGCGCGCCCCGTCACGCGGCCGGCTCAGCCCGCGTCGGCCCAGGACCGCACGACCGCGACGTCGAGCGGGAAGTCGAGCGGGAACTCTCCGAACAGCAGCCGCCCGGCCGTGGCCGCGGCGGCCCGGACCTCCGCGACGACGTCGTCGGCGAGGTCGGCCGGGGCGTGGACGACGACCTCGTCGTGCAGGAAGAACGCCAGGTGCGGCCGCTCCTCCAGCCGCCCCTCCCCCAGCTGCCAGAGCCGGTTGCGCAGGTCGGCCAGCCAGCACAGCGCCCACTCCGCGCTGGTGCCCTGCACGACGAAGTTGCGGGTGAACCGCCCCCACGCGCGGCGGGCGCGGTCGGAGTCGCGGCCGCGGGGCTCGGGCGCCTCGCCGAGGTCGGCGTCGCGCTCGGCCCACGCGGCGCCCGGCGGCGGGGAGCCCCGGCCGAGCAGCGTGGACACGACCGCGCCGCGCTCCCCCGCCCGCGCCGCCTCCTCCACCAGCCCGATCGCCCGCGGGTAGCGGCGGGCCAGCCGCGGCACCATCCGCCCGCTCTCACCGCGGGTCCCGCCGTAGAGCGCCCCCAGCACCCCGACCTTGGCCTCGGCGCGGGTGGCCACCACCCCGGCGTCGACCATCCCGGCGTACAGGTCCCGCGAGCGGGCCGCGGCGGCCAGCGCGGTGTCGGCGCTCATGCCGGCGAGCACCCGCGGCTCGAGCTGGGCGACGTCGGCGACCACCAGGACCCACCCGTCGTCGGCGACCGCGGCCGGGCGCACCTGCACCGGCACCGACAGCGCGCCCCCGCCCGACGACGCCCACCGCCCGGTGACCACCCCGCCGGGGAGGTAGACCGGCCGGAACCGCCCGCCGCGCACCCAGGCGTCGAGCCAGCTCCAGCCGTTGGCCGCCAGCAGCCGGGCCAGCCGCTTGTACTCCAGCAGCGGCGCGACGACCGGGTGCTCGACCCGCTCCAGCGTCCACGACCGGGTGTCCTCGACCGGCAGCCCCGCGACCTGCAGCGCTTGCAGCAGCGCCGCCGGGGAGTCCGGGTTGAGCTCGGGGGCGCCGAGCGTGGCGCGGACCTCCCCCGCCAGCGCCTCCAGCACCGCCGGCCGCAGGCCCGCGGGCGGGCGCGGGCCGAGCAGCCCGGTGAGCAGCGCGTCGTGGGCGTCGGCCCGCCACGGCAGCCCGGCGTGCGTCATCTCCGCGGCGGCCAGCGCGCCCGAGGACTCGGCGGCCAGCAGCAGGCCCAGCCGCGCGCGCTGCGGGGAGGCGGCGAGCACGGCCTGCTGGCGGCGGTCCTCGGCGACCGGGTCGAGCGCGTCGGCGGGGTCGGCCAGGTGGAACAGCGCCGGGTCGTCCGCGGTCACCGGCTCCAGCGCCGCCCAGCCCGGGTCCGCCGCCGGCCCGGGACCGGCGTGCGGGGAGCCGCGCAGCACGGCGGCGCACAGCCGCAGGTCGGCGCAGCGCGCCACGCGGACACCGGCGGCCAGCAGCGCCGGGTACCAGCGGGTGGTGTCGTCCCAGACCCACCGGACGCCGGCCCGCTCGCGCTCCCGCACCAGCGCCGCGAGCCCGTCCGCGGGGACCTCGGCGACGGCGCCGTCGGCCTCGTGCACCGCCACCGCGTCCCCGCGGCGGCGCAGCAGGACCCGGTCCACCGCCGCAGTCTCCCCGACCGGGCCGACGGTCCCGCGGACCGCCGCGGGGGTCAGGACCGGTCGCCGGCACCCTCCGCGGCCACCTGGGCGGGTGCGCCGTCGGCGGACCCGGGCCCCAGCGACTGCTCGCCGAGCAGCACCGCGGCGGCCTCGACCGTGGGTGGTTCCTGGGCCGGGGCGGGCCCGGCCCCGGCCGCCGGGGCCCTGGGTGGCGGGGCCGGCCGGGTCACCGGGGCCCTGGAGTCCAGCACCGGCACGGCCGTCGGGTCGGCGTGGCCCCAGGCCCGCTCCACCTCGCCGATCAGCGCCTCCAGGTAGGACCGCAGCTGCGTCCGGCACGCCTGGCCGAACGCCTGCAGGTAGGCGACCTGCTCCTGCAGCTCCTCGGCGGTGCGGGCGTCCCCCGCGGCGGCCGGTGCGCCGCCCTCGGCGACGATCCGGGCCGCGGCCTCGTGGGCGGCCTGGATCATCGCGCCGACCTTCTCGCGCGCGGACTGCAGCTGCTCGTCGTACTGCTGCTGCGCCTCGCTGACCATCACCCGGCTGAACGTCTCCGCCTCCGCCACGTACTGGTCGGCGGTCTGCTGGGCGACCGCGAGCAGGCTCACCGCCTGCGCCGTCGGCTCCTCCCGGGGCTTCTCCTCGCCCACCTGGGCCTGCAGCTCCTGCACCCGGCCGCGCAGCTCGGCCTTCTCCGCGTGCAGGCGGGCCAGCTCCTCGCCCACCCGGTCCAGGAACCGGTCGACCTCGGCGTCGCTGTAGCCGGGGTGCAGCATCGACGACCGGGCGAACCGCACCTCGCGCACGTCCGCGGGCGTCAGCCGCCGGCCGTTGGAGGCCACCTGCTCGGTCGTCATGACGTCACCTCTCCATCGACATCGGGTCCGGGACGGCTGGGGGCGAACACCTCGGTGCGGATGCGGTCCCGGGGCAGGCCGTGCCGCAGCAACCGCTCGACGGTGTCGTCGACCATCGCCCGGGGACCGGCGACGTAGGCCTCGCGACTGCCCCACGGCCCGGAGCGCGCCACCACCTCGCCGACGTCGCCGTGCGCCCACTGCGAGTTCCCGTCCTCGGAGACGGCGACGGTCACGGTGAGCCAGGGGTTCTCCCGCTCGAGCCGCTCCAGGTCCGCCCGGTCGTACAGGTCGCTCTCGGCGCGGACGCCGACGAACAGGTCCACCCGCCGGGGCGTGCCGTTCCGGGCGACGTGGTCGACGATCGCCTTGAGCGGCGCCAGCCCCGTGCCCCCCGCCACCAGCAGCAGGTCGCGGTCGGAGTCGGCATCGAAGCGCAGGTGGTCCACCGGGGGCCCGAGCCGCAGCACGTCCCCGACGTCGACCTGCCGCACGAGGGCGGTGCTGACCGGCCCGCCGGCCTGGGCCCGCGCGTGGATCTCCATCTCGCCGTCGGGCCGGCAGGCGTTGGCCGGCGAGTAGTAGCGCCACAGCCGCGGCCGCAGCTCGGTCTCCAGCGAGATCGACTCCCCGGGACGGTAGGACAGCGGGATCTTCGTCCGCAGCCGCAGCACGGCGGTGTCGACGGTGCGCCGCTCGTGCGCCACGACCTCGGCGTCCCACCACGGCGGCTCGTCGGCCATCTCGTCGGCGGCCGCGACCATCACCGAGGCGACCAGCTCGTAGGCCGCCGCCCAGTCCGCGGCCAGCGCGTCGTTCCAGTCCTCGTCGAAGTGCTGCAGCGTGGCGAGCAGGCTCGCTCCCACCGCGGGGTAGTGCTCGGCCACCGTCCCGAACTTGCGGTGGTCGCGCCCCAGCTGCTGCAGGATCGGCACGAGGGAGTCGAGGTCGTCGACCCGCCCCACCACCTCGCCGAGCGCGGCGAAGAGCCGGTCGCGCTGGTGCGCCATCGAGACCGGGAACATCTGCCGGGTCTCGGGATGGGCGAGGAACAGGTGGGAGTAGAACCACAGCGGCGCCTCGTCGCCGGCAGCCGCGGCCTTGGCGAAGTTCGCGCGCATCGCAGGAATGTCCACAGTCGCCCCCCGTGGGCCGTCCGCTCGGCCGTGTGACCTGGCGCACACTAGCGAGCCCTCCGGACGGCGGCTAGCCCTCCGCGGCACCGCTCCGGTCGATTTCCGGACCCGCTCCTGGCAGGGTCGGTCGCAGGGGCGCCGGTGGGGGCACCCCTGCCCCGCGGACGGCGACGACGGGCGGGCACGGACACGGGGACCCAGCAGGTCACCGCGCCCGTCGGCCGGCCGAGGAGGACCGCATGCTGTCTGACCGCTCCCGTCCCGTGATCGAGGCGACCCTGCCCGTGGTCGCCGACAACATCCAGGAGATCGCCCGGCGCTTCTACGGGCACCTGTTCGGCGCCCACCCCGAGCTGTTCGACGGGGTCTTCAACCGCGGCAACCAGGCCACCGGGGAACAGCAGGTCGCGCTGGCCGGCTCCGTCGCCGTGTTCGCCAGCACCCTGGTGAAGACGCCGGAGCAGCTCCCCGAGCAGCTGCTGTCGCGCATCGCGCACAAGCACGTCTCGCTCGGGATCACCCCCGCCCAGTACGACGTCGTCCACGAGCACCTGTTCTGGGCGATCGTCGACGTGCTCGGCGACGCGGTCACCCCCGAGGTGGCCGCGGCCTGGGACGAGGTCTACTGGCTGATGGCCTACGCGCTGATCCACCAGGAGCGCGGTCTCTACAGCGCCCGGGGGGTGCGCCCGGAGACGGTGTGGCGGGACTGGGAGGTCGCCGAGAAGGTCGAGGAGACCTCCGACGTCGTCACGTTCCGGGTGCGGCGGATCGACCACCGGCTGGTCAAGACGTCGCTGCCCGGCCAGTACGTCACCGTGCAGGTGCCGCTCCCCGACGGCGTGCGCCAGCCGCGCCAGTACAGCCTCACCCGCGCCGACGACGGCGAGCACCGCCAGTTCTCGGTCAAGCGGGTGCGCGGCGGGGACAAGCCCGACGGCGAGGTCTCCAACCACCTGTGCGACCGGGTGCGGGTCGGTGACCGGCTGACGCTGTCGGCGCCCTTCGGCGACGTCGTCCTCGACGACTCCGGCCGCCCGGTCGTCTTCGCCAGCGCCGGCATCGGGATCACCCCGATGGCCGGGATGCTGTCCCACCTGGCCGCGGCGGGCTCCTCGCTGCCCGTCACGCTGCTGCACGCCGACCTGGACGAGGAGTCCTTCGCGCTGCGTCACCAGGTCCTCGAGGACCTCCGCACGCTGCCGGACGCCACGGCGCACGTCTGGTTCGAGCGGGGCGCGCAGACCTCGCTGCCCGTCGACGGCGTGCACGACGGGACGATGGACCTCGACGAGGTCGACCTGCCCGAGGGCGCCGCGTACTACCTCTGCGGGCCCCTGCCGTTCATGCGCGCGGTCCGCAGCAGCCTGATCGACCGCGGCGTGCCCGCCCGCGACGTCCAGTACGAGGTCTTCGGCCCCGACCTGTGGCAGGCCGACTTCGCCTCCGAGCCGGCGCCGGGCGCGACGGCGGAGCCGGCGGGCGCGGGCCGGTAGCCGTCCCGGGCGGCACACTGGGCGGGTGCCCCCGACCGCAGCCGCCCGCCGCGGGGTGGTCCGCCTGCTCAACTCCTCCGCCGGGCGGGTCCTCTGCCTGGCCGGGGTCGTCGACGCGGACGCCGTCGAGGCGTTCTGGCGCTGCTACGGCCCGGAGCCGGTGCGCGTCGACGTCGTCGACGCCCGCTCGGTGACCGCCCTGTCGGCCTCCGGCCGCGAGCTCGTCGCCGACGTCCTCGAGGCGGCGGCGTGGCGCGGTCTCGAGGTCGTGCTGCGCCCGTCGGAGCCGGTGCGGCGGTCGCTGTCCGGGCGGCCGGCCTGACGCGACGAGCGTCACGGCCCGCGTTCACCTGGGCTTCACGCGCGGCGGGGACCGTGGGAGACGGCCGCACCCGCGGCCGACGGACGACGACGTCCCCCCGGACCCACCTCGAGGAGACGCCATGAGCACGACCACGAGCACGACCACGAGCACGACCACGAGCACGACCACGAGCACGGCCTCCCGCCGCACCCTCCGCAGCTGGCTGCGGCGCTTCGACGCCTACACGCTGCAGGTGTTCAACGCCGGGACGCCCGCGCGGCCCGGGACCCGCTGACCGACCGGGGCGGGGAGGCCCGGCCTCCCCGCCCCGCCGGTCACGCCCGCCGGCCCGCCGCGCCCTCGAGGATGCGGTGCGGGTCGGCCAGCGCGGCCAGCGCGGCCAGCCGGTCCCGGACGGCGGGCGTCGGGGTGCGGGCCAGCACGTCGGGCGCCGCCCCCCAGCCGTGCGCGGGCACGCGGCCGCCGAGGTCGCCGCCGAGCGCGCCGGCCAGCTCCTCGGCGCAGGCACGGGTGGCCGCCCGGTCCTCGGCGCCGGCGCCGCCGACGACCCGCACCGCCAGCCGCGCGTCCCGGTGGCAGACGGCGCTGGGCCGCTGCGGCACCCAGCCGAGCGCGCCGCCGAGCAGCCGCACCTCGACCGTGCGCGGCCGGCTCCCGCCGGCCGCGCGCACCAGCTCCGCGACCGCGCCGTCGGAGAGGCGGTCGAGCAGCAGCGAGGACTCCACCCCCGCCTCCAGCGCGGGCGTGGCCAGGCCCGCCGGTCCGCGCGGCGCCAGGTCGGCGGCCCCGGGCGGTGCGGCCGCGCGCAGGACGTCGAGCAGCCCGTCGCCGTCGTCGGCCTCGCCGGTCCAGGCGAACCGGACGGCCACCGTCCCCTCGCCCCGCGCCGGCCGGGTGAGCACCAGCGAGGTGCCCGCCTGCGGCGGCAGCGCCACCGACCAGGTCCGCCACGCCTGCGCCACCCGCGCGCCGTCGGCCGCTTGCCAGCGCAGCTCGCCGCCGTAGCGCGGCCCGGCGGCCAGCAGCTCCAGCTCCACGGCGGTGACGACGCCGAGCGCCTCGCCGCCGCCGCGGACGCCCCAGTACAGGTCGGCGCCGTCGGCGGGGGTGACCCGGCGCAGCACGCCGTCGCCGGTGACCACCTCCACCGCCCGCACCCGGTCCCCGGCCAGGCCGTAGGTCCGGGCCAGCGGGCCGACGCCGCCGCCGGTGACCGTGTCCGCGACCCGCTCGGCGGCCGAGGACCCGGTGATCGGGGTCAGCCCGTGCCGGGTGGCCACCGCGGCCAGGTCCCGCCAGCGCACGCCGGCGCCGACCCGCGCCCAGCCGGCGGGCGACACGCGCACCCCGGCGAGCCCGGCGGGGTCCACCTGCAGCGCGCGGGCGCCGGCGTCGGTGCGGCCGGGCCCACGGACGGCCACGGCCACCCCGGGCCGGCGGTCGGCGCGCAGCGCGGCCGCGACGTCGGCGTTCTCCGCGGCCCGCACCACCGCCCCGTCGGCCAGCACGGCCGCCGGCGAGAGGCGGGCGCGCAGGGCGGCGGTCAGGTCGGGCGGCAGGACGGCCGGCCGCGGGTCCGCGGCGCGGGCCGCGGGCGTGGAGGGGACGGACAGGGTGCTCACGGGGCTTCTCCAGGTGCGGGGGTCGGTGCAACCGGAGGGTCGTCGGCGGTCCTTGGTGCGCCCTTGGCGGCCGCTTGGGCAGCAGGTCACGGCCGCGACCGGGAGGTCACCGGCAGGTCACGCGGCGTCGCGGGCGCCCCCGCGGGCGTGTCCGGGCCCCTACCCTGCCCGGCGATGACCGCCACCTCGTACCGCGTGCTCGGACCCGTGGAGGTCTGGCGCGACGGGCAGCTCCTCGCCCCGCAGTCCCCGCGCCACCGCGCCGTCCTGGCCGCGCTGCTGGTCGACGCCGGGCGCACCGTCCCCGTCGACCTGCTCGTCGACCGCGTGTGGAGCGGCCAGCCGCCCACCGCCGTGTCGGCCACCCTGCAGTCGATCGTGTCCCGGCTGCGCCGGGAGCTGGAGCCCGACGTCACCGGTGGCCGCTGGACGCTGCTGGTCACCCGGGAGCCCGGCTACCGGCTCGAGGTCGCCCCCGAGGACGTCGACGCCGTCCGGTTCGTCCAGCTGCTGCGCACCGCCCGCGACCTCGCCGCCCGCGGGGACGCCGAGGGCGCCCGGGCGACGGTGGCCGAGGGGCTGGCGCTGTGGCGCGGCCCGGCCTACGCCGACGTCGCGGCCACCTTCGCCGCCGAGGAGTCCGAGCGGCTCGAGCAGCTGCGGCTGGCCGCCCGGGAGCTGGCCGCCGAGCTCGACCTGCGGCTGGGCCGGCACGCCGAGATCGTCGACGACGTCCGGGAGCTGCTCCGCGCCGAGCCGCTGCGCGAGGGCCTGCGCGCCTCGCTGATGCTGGCGCTGTACCGCAGCGGCCGGCAGGCCGAGGCGCTGGAGGTCTACGACGAGGGCCGCCGGCTGCTCGCCGACGGGCTGGGCGTCGACCCGGGCCGGCCGCTGCAGTCGCTGTACGAGCAGATCCTGCGCCAGGACCCGGCGCTGGCCGGGCCCGTCCCGGTGCCCGCCGCGGCGCCCGCCCCCGTGCCGGAGCCCGCGCCGGCTCCCCCGGCGCCGGCGGTGCGCGCCCCGGGCCCCCTGCCGGTCCCGCTCACCGCCTTCGTCGGCCGCGGCGCCGAGCTCGCCCGGCTGGCCGCCGCGCTGTCCGGGCAGCGGCTGGTCACCCTGGTCGGGCCCGGCGGCAGCGGCAAGACGCGGCTGGCGCTGGAGGCCGCGCGCCGCCGGCCGGCCGGGTCGCCGCCGGCCGCGCTGGTCGAGCTGGCCGGCGTCGAGGACCCCGAGCTGGTCGCCGGGCAGGTGGCCACCGTGCTGGGCGTGACGCTGGCGGGCGGGGACCCGCTGGGCGCGGTCGCCACCGCCCTGGAGGACCGCCCGCTGCTGCTGGTCCTGGACAACTGCGAGCACGTCGTCGACGCCGCCGCCGCGGTGTGCGCCGCCCTGCTCCCCCGCTGCCCCGAGCTGCGGGTGCTGGCCACCTCCCGCGAGCCGCTCGGGCTGCCGGGTGAGGCGGTGCTGCCCTGCGGCCCGATGCCCGCCGACGCTCCCGGCAGCGACGCCGAGCGGCTGTTCCTCGACCGCGCCCGGCTGGCCGCCCCGCACCTGGCCGACCCCTCCGCGGAGGACCTGGCCCACGTCCGGGAGCTGGTGGCCGCCCTCGACGGCCTGCCGCTGGCCGTGGAGCTGGCCGCCGCCTGCCTCACCACCCTCCCGCTGGCCGAGGTCGCCGGCCGGGTCGACGACCGGTTCGCCCTGCTGTCGGGCGGCTGGCGCACCGCCGTGCCGCACCAGCGCACGCTCGCGGCCACCGTCCAGTGGAGCGTCGACCTGCTCACCCCCGCCGAGCTGGCCGTCTTCCAGGCCGTCTCGGTGCTGCCCGGCACCTTCGGCCCGGACCTGGTCGAGGCGGTGGCCGGACCGGAGGTCGACGGCCGGGCACTGGAGCTGCTGCGGGTGCTGGTGGCCAAGTCGCTGGTCGAGCTCGACCACGCGGCCGGGCGCTACCGGATGCTCGAGACGCTGCGGCAGTACGCCGAGCAGGCGCTGGACGAGCCGGCGTCCCGGCGGCTGCGCGACCGGCTGACCGGCTTCGCCGTCGCGCTCACCGAGCGGCTGGAGCCGACGCTGCGCAGCCCGCTGTGGACCGGGAGCGCCCGCCGGCTCGACGCCGAGCAGCCGGCGCTGCGGGCGGCGCTCGGGCACGCGCTGGCCACCGGGCAGGGCGAGGCGGCGCTGCGGATCGGCGGGGCGCTGGGCTGGTACTGGTACCGCCGCGGCCACGTGCAGGAGGGCCGCCGCTGGCTGGCCGCCGCGCTGGACGCCACCCCCGGCGCGCCGGCCGGCGTCCGCAGTGGCGCGCTGCTCGCCGACGCGCTGCTGGCCTACCTGTCCGGCGACGTGCCCTCGCTGTGGGCGCGGACCAGCGAGATCGCCGGGACCGCCGACGACGCCGACCCGGTGCTGCCCCTCGCCCTGGTGCTGCGCGGCTTCGTGCGGGCGCTGCTCGGCCAGCCCGACCCCGACGGCGAGGTCGGGGCGGACATCGCCCGCGGCCTGGCGCTGGCACAGGCGTCGGGCATCGAGTGGGTGCAGGTCGAGATCGCCATGACCCTCGGCCAGTTCTCGCGGGCCGCCGGCGACCTCGACGGCGCGCTGGAGCACCTCGGCCGCGCCGAGCGGCTCGCGCTGCGGCTGGGCCACTCGTGGGCGCACTCGTCGGTCCTGTGGATCCGGGCGAAGGCGCTCACCGACGTCGGCCGGGCCGCGGAGGCGCTGGCCGACCTGTGGGCGATGGTCGAGCTGACCCACCGCGAGGGCGACGCCACCGGCACCCTCGCCGGGCTGCTGGCCGCCGTCGGCGCGGTCACCGCGTCGGGCCGGCCCCGCACCGCCGCGGTGCTGCTCGGCGCGGTGCAGGCCGTCGCCCGGCAGGTCGGCTACGACCCGCTGCGGATGGACCCGGTCGACGGGCAGCGCTACGTCACCGCCACCCGCGAGGCCCTCGACGAGGTCGAGTACGACACCGCGCTGGCCGAGGGCGCGGTCCTCGACCGCGGCGAGGCGGTGGCCATGGTGGGCAGGCTCGCCGCGGAGACCCGCACCGCCGACCCGGTCGCCTAGCCGCCGGGCGGCCGCAGCCCGGCGTACAGGCGGGCGAGGTCGGGCAGCTGGAAGTGCGCGTTCAGCCCGCTCGGGTTGGGCAGCACCCAGGTCTCGGCGCCGCCGACCGACACCGGCTGGCGGCCCCAGCCCGCGCGGGGCGCGCCGGTGGCGAGCCGCCAGGCCGTGAGCCCGAGGACCGCCAGCACCCGCGGCCGGCAGCGCGCGACCAGGCCGGCCAGCGCCGCCGCGCCCGCCCGCAGCTCCTCCGGGGTGAGCTCGGCCGCCGTCCGCGTGGGCCGGTCGACGAGGTTGGTCACCCCCAGCCCGTAGCGGGGCAGCTCGCGGTCCTCCTCCGGCGTCAGCCGGCGGGGGGTGAGCCCGGCCAGGTGCAGTGCGGGCCAGAACCGGTTGCCCGGGCGGGCGAAGTGGTGGCCGCGCTCGGCCGACAGCAGCGACGGGTTGATCCCGCAGAACAGGACGTCGAGGCCGGGGGCGACGACGTCGGGCAGCGGCTTGCCCGCTCCCCCGGTCAGGGCTCCATCGCCCGCACCGCCAGCGCGGCCCCGCCGTAGACGACCGAGCTGGCCACCGCCCGCACCGTGGTCGACCGGCCCGAGCCGCGGGCCGCGACCAGCGCGGTGAGCACGTCGAGGAGGTTCGCCGTGGCGACCAGCAGCAGCCCCCGGTCCACCTCCTCCTGGGTCCGCGCCGTCAACCCCGCCACCGAGAGGGCCAGCGCGCGGCTGCCGAACAGCCGCTGCAGCTGCAGCCCCTGCGGCGTCGGGGGGACGCCGTACCCCGCGGCGACCGCCCGCGGGGCGAGGACGCTGACCGCCCCGAACGCCATGCCGGCGCCGCCGAGCGCCCGCGCCGCCGTCTGCTTGGACATCCCTGCGATGGTCCTGGCCACGGTGGTCTCCACTCCCCGACCCCGGCGGCCGGCCTGCTGGGCCGCCTGCCGCGAGCCAACCAGCCGCCCGCACGTCGCGCACGCGGGAGGGGGCGCGGTCACACTGGTCCGCGACCGCGCCGAGTCCTCGCGCACGCCGTCCGGCCACCGGGGGTGCCAGCTGTCGACCGACCTCCTCCCGGCCGACCGGGAGACCCCGCTCGGGCGGATGCACAGCCGCTCGGCGGGCACGCCGCGCGACGGCGTCGCCGAGGTGGTGCTGGTGCAGGGCATCGGCGTGAGCGACTACCTCGTCCCCGCCCTGCGCGCGCTCGGGGCGTGGACGCGGGCGCACCTGGTGGAGCTGCCGGGCTTCTCGGGCAGCGGGGAGCCACCGCACGAGCTGGACGTCGCCGAGTTCGGGGACGCGCTGGTGGCCTGGCTCGCCGGCGCGGGACTGGACCGCGTGGTGCTGGTCGGACACTCCGGCGGCACCCAGGTCGCGGCACGGGCCGCGCTCCACCGCCCGGCCGGCGTGCGGGGCCTGGTCCTGGCCAGCCCGACGGTCGACCCGGCGTTCCGCAGCCTCGGCGGGGTGCTGCGGGCCTGGTACCGCAACCACCGGCGGGAGCCGCCGGACCTCGACGAGGCCCACCGGCCGGAACGGCAGCGGGCCGGCACGCGCCGGGTCCTGCACGCCGTCCGGGCCCACCTGGCCGACCGGCTCGAGGACGTCGTCCCCCGGCTGGCCGTCCCGGTGCTCGTGCTGCACGGCGCGGACGACCTGCTGTGCACCGCGGAGTGGGCCCGCGCGCTGTGCCGGCTGGCCCGGGACGGCCGGTTCGCGTCCGTGCCGGGGGCGCACAGCTTCGTCTGGACCCACCCCGGGGCCTGGTCCGGCCCGCTCCGCCGGCTCGCCGGGGAGGTCGGCTGACGGCCGGTCAGTCGCCGGTCCCGCCGAGCCGGTCGACCGCCTCCCGGGCGACCTCGGGCGGGACGACGTGACCGCCGGCGAACTCGCGGTAGGTGACGTCGTACCCGTCGTCGCGGAGCGCGGGGACGATCTCGCGGCTGGTCCGCTCGACCGGCAGGACGTCGTCGGCGGTCCCGTGGGACACGAAGACAGGCGGCCGCCCCGTGCGCGCCGCCGGGGGCACGAACCCCGGTGAGAAGGCGACGACCCGCCGGAACAGCAGGCCGTTGGCCAGCCCCAGCCCGAGCGCGTAGGACGCGCCGTCGGAGAAGCCGGCGACGGCCACCCGGCCGGCGTCGACCGGCACCCGCCGGAGGACGGCGGTCAGCGCACGGTCGATCCCGGCGACGTCGGGCCCGTAGGCGCGCAGGACGGCGTCCCAGGTCGAGCCCCGGGAGGCCGGGGCGAGCAGCACCAGGCCGCGCTCGTCGGCGAGGGACTGCAGCAGCCCGAGCCCGGCGGCGGCGTCACCCCCCGCGCCGTGCAGGACGACGACGAGCGGCGCCGGGCCGGGGACCCCGGCGGCCGGGACGTGCAGCAGGGGGTCGCGCGTCTCCTCCAGGCCCAGCGCGGAGGTGCCCGGTGGCGGCGGCGGGAGGTCCGGTGGCGCGGTCGGGCGGGCGGTCAGGACGGCGGCCCCCTCGGCGCCGGGTGCGCCGGGTGCGCCGGGGAGCCGGACCGCGCAGCCGGTCAGGAGGGCCGCCCCGGCGACCCGGCCCGCCGCCAGGAGCAGCCGCCGGCGGGTGAGCACGGTGCACGGGTGCCGCTCAGGCACTGACCTCCTCGTGGGTGTTCACCCCCGGGATCCGGCGGACCGACCCCCAGCCGAAGCGGGCCCACGCCACCAGCAGCGCCGCACCGACCAGGGAGCCGAGGGTGTCGCGGACGAGGTCGCCGTTGGTGTCGTCGTTGCCCTCCGACAGACGCGTGCCGAACCACGCGTCGGACCGCCACTCGTACACCTCCCACAGCGCCCCGATCGTGACGCCGAGGGCCGTCGTGACGACCGCGATCCCGACGTAGTGGCGCAGGTGGGTCTCGTCGCGGGGGTCGGGGACGACGTCGAGGCGGGCGAGCGCGATGTAGACGACGGGCGCGGTCAGCATCGGCAGCGTGACGTGCACCAGGTCGTCGAAGCGGACGAACCGGTCGTAGAGGCCCAGCGTCTCGCCGAACCCCTGCAGGACCATCCCCAGGGTCAGCGCGAGGTCGTACACCCGCGGCAGGTCGACCAGCCGCGCCAGGACCGTGACCGCCCCCAGGAACAGCAGGACCGCCGCGTCCCCCGCCCGCCCCGCCGCCGCGTAGGCGAGCCCGCCCACGAGCAGCACCAGCCGCAGGACGTCGATGCCGTCCCTCAGCACGGGCGTCCAGTCGCCCATCACCAGCCTGCGCACGTCCACGTCCACGTCCACGTCCCCGTCCCCGTCCCGGCCCGCCCGGTGGACGGGCCCCTCCGTCGGCGCCCGACCCACCGCGGGCGGCTCAGTGCGGCGGGTCGGCCTCCGCGCCCATCGCGTCGTCGACCGAGGTCTCGCCCTCGGTGCGACCGCCGCCGGCGTGGGCGACGTCCGGGCCGACGCTCGCGTGCGAGCCCTCGTCCTCCGGGCCGGCCTGCGGGGTCGGGTCGGTCTCGCTCATCGGTCCTCCTCCGGTCTGGTGGTGTCCCGCCCGTACCCCGCCGGCGGCGCGCCACGCCGCCGGCGGGGTGCGGGAGCCGGGTCAGCCCAGGCGCAGCACCGACATCACCCGGGCGGCCATCTCCGCCTCGCCGAGCGCGTTCGGGTGCACGACCACCGCGTTGGTGCCCTGCAGCACCGGCTCGACCCAGCGGACGCCGATCGGCTGACAGGCGTCGTGCCCGGCCGAGGCGCGGGACAGGTCGACGTAGGTGACACCCGTGGCCGCGGCCGCGCGCCGGACGGCGTCGTCGAGCGTGGTCTGCAGGGAGTGCAGGTAGGGGACGTCGCCCTCGGCGATCGGCATCCGGTCGAAGCAGCCGCCGGTCGGCGGGAGGATGGCGGGGTAACCGAGGATCGCGACCCGGGCCCGCGGCGCGGCCTCGCGCACCGCCGACAGCGCCTGCACCAGCGCCGGGTAGGTGGTGGTGCGGACGGTGTCCTCGAACGAGGTGCCGTAGGTGTCGCGGCACGGGCTGCCGCGGCCCAGCGTCAGCAGCCCGGCGGTGCCGCAGCGCAGGATCGACTCGATGAACACACCGCTGTCGTTGCCGCCGATGGTCATGGTGACCAGCTGGGTGTCCGGGGACAGCGCCTGGAGCTGGGGCGGCACGCCGGGGTGCTGCGCGGTGGTGAGGTCCGAGGTGTCCGCGCCGCCGCAGGTGACGTCGGTCAGCTGCGCGCCGGTCGCCTGCGCGATCAGGTGCGGGTAGTTGCGGGTGGAGCGCAGGCACTGCGGCGCGGCGGTGGGGTCCGGGGGCAGCACGCCGGAGGCCGCGCTGTAGGAGTCGCCGAGCGCGACGTAGCGCAGCGGCCCCGGGGGCGCGGCCGAGGCCGGGGGGACGACGAGCAGGACGCCGGCGAGCGCGGCGAGCAGGACGGTCAGCAGTCGGCGCACGGACCACTCCATCGGGGCCGGGGGCAGGTCGCCGGGCTCAACGACGCCGGCCCGAGCGGGTGACGGCGGTCACCCGGTCCCGACGAGCGGCTCGACCCGGTGGGTCCGCACCCACGCCGCCGGGTCGTGGCGGCGCAGCACCAGCGGCAGGACGGCGTCGCGGACGGCGCGGCCCACGGCCGGCGGCGGCTTCGCGCTGCTCCGGCGGAAGCCCTGGGCGACCACCCGCTCCGCGCGCGCCCGCCGCCGCTCCTCGAAGGCGCGCAGGGCGTCGTCGAGCGGCAGGTCGCGCAGGCACGCGGCGAGGACGACGGCGTCCTCCATGGCCAGCGACGAGCCCTGGCCCGAGGCCGGCGAGGTCGCGTGCGCGGCGTCGCCGACCAGCACGGTGCGGCCGCGGGACCAGCGGGGCACGGTGGGCACGTCGTGCGTCGTCCACCCGCGCAGCGGCCCGGGGGTGGCCTCCACCAGGTCCACCAGCGGCGACCGGTCGCCGCGGAGCAGGTCGTAGAGCAGCGCCCGCCACCGCGGGTCGGGCGTGCCGGCGACCTCGCCGTCGGCCGGCTCCCGGGTGAGCGGCGGGTTGGCGAACCACCACGTGCCGCCGTCCGGCGCGGCGAGGTACCCGGCGAAGCAGCGGCGGCCGAAGACCATGGTCAGCCGGCCCACCTCGGCGTCGGCCGGCACGTGCGAGGAGTACCCGGCGGTGACCAGCACGGGCACGAACCGGGGCGGCGGGGCGTCCGGGGCGACCAGCGGCCGCACCGCCGACCGCACGCCGTCCGCGCCGACGAGCAGGTCCGCGGTCTCCGTGCGGCCGTCGGCGAACTCCGCGGTGACCCCGGCGGCGGTGTCCTCCGCCCCGGTCAGGCGGGAGCGGTAGCGGATCTCCACGCCCCGCCGGAGCGCCTCCGCGTGCAGGGTCCGGTAGAGGTCCGAGCGCTTCACCGAGATGCCCGCGTCGCGCCGTCCCTCCGTGTCCCCGGTGGTGGACGAGCCCAGGACCCGGCCGGTCCCGCTGCGGAACTCGATGGTGTGCGTGGGGAACCCCGCCGCCCGGACGGCGTCCTCGGCGCCGACGGCGCGCAGCGCGTCCAGCCCGTTGACCTGCACGCCGAGCCAGGTCCCCACGTCCCCCTCGGGAGCCGGGTGGGCCTCGTGCACCGTCGCCTCGATCCCCACCCGCTGCAGCGCCATGGCCGTCACCGGCCCCGCGACCCCGCCGCCGACCACGATCGCGCGCGTCATGCCCGGGATTGCCTCACACCCGGCGGCGCGCGCCAAGCCCCTGCCGTCCTCCCGTCTGCCAGCATCGGCGGGCACCGACCGCAGCACCGGGGGAGGCCGCCCGTGACCGACGCCCAGCGGATCACCCTGACCGGCGTCGCGATCCCCCCGGGTCCGGGCGGGACGCCGGGGCTGCGCGGGCTGCTCGCCGTGCCCGACGGCCCGGGGCCGTGGCCCGGTGTGGTGCTGCTGCACGAGGCCTTCGGCGTCGACGGCGTGGTGCGGCGGCAGGCGCAGCGGATGGCCGCCGCCGGCTGCCTGACGCTCGTGCCGGACCTGTTCACCGACGGCGGCGCGCGGCGGGCCCTGGTCCCGACGTTCCGCGCGGTGGACGCCGGCGGGGGGCGCCCGTTCGCCGACGCCGAGGCGGCCCGCGCCCACCTGGCCGCGCGACCGGACTGCACCGGCCGGGTCGGCGTGCTGGGGTCCAGCGTCGGCGGCGGACTGGCGCTGCACCTGGCGGCCCGCGGCTTCGACGCCGCGGCGGTGTTCTACGCGCGGCTGCCGCGGGACCCGCACACCACGCTGCTCGGCGCCTGCCCCGTGGTGGCCGGCTACGGCGGCCGCGACCCGGGCCTGCGCGGCACCGCCGCGGAGCTCGCGACGGTGCTGACCCGGGTCGGCGTCCGGCACGACGTCCGCGAGTACCCGGGCGCCGGCCACGGCTTCCTGCACGACGCCCCGGTCGGCCCGCGGGTGCTGCGCCCCCTGCTGCGGGACGCGCTGCGGATCCGGCCGGACCCCGCCGCCGCGGCCGACGCCTGGGCCCGGACCGACGCCTGGTTCGCCGAGCACCTGCGGGGGCGGCCCCCGGCGGAGGTCCCGGCGCTCAGGCCGTCGGCACCGTGACGGGGGAGTCCGGCTGCCGCGGCGCCGGGACGACCGGCGCGCCGACGGCCTCCGGCGCGGCCGCCGGGCGGGCGGGCCGGCGGGGGAAGCCCGCGGCGAACACGTCCGGCAGCACGAACACGACGCGCTGCGGCTGCTCGGGGCCGGCGTCGACCAGGGCGCGGATGCGGGCCAGCTCGTCCTCGGCGGCCCGGGCGTCCTCCCACACCTCGTAGACCATCACCGACCGGGGCTGCCGGACGTGCCGGCGGGACAGGCAGTGCGGCGGCCGGTCGACGTCCTCCGGCAGGGCGCGGCGCAGCACCTCGTACTGCGCCGGCTCGACGTCGTTCCACCGCAGGTGCAGCACGAGGAGAGACACGGTTCCCCCTGGTATTCGGTCCGTAGGTGCGGCACGGACGCTAGGGACGGCCGATCGGCACCGTCTGTACGCACTTGTGCGTATGCGCCGGGGTGCGGCGCCCCCTTGACGGCGCGGGGATCTCCGTTGACGCCGACCCGCGGGAGCGGCCACGCTCGTCCTGCACAGAGGGCTGCACACGCGACCGACGCGGGACCGGCGGGGGCCCGCGGGATCGTCGGAGGCCGGCGATGGAGCCTGTGGTCCGGGAGCTCACCGACCTGGTGGTGGGCCTGCTCGACGGCATGGTCGGCCCGCAGCTGCCCGCCGGCCCCGTGTTCGCCGTCCTGTGCCCCCGCCTGGAGGCGCCCGCCGCGGTGCTGCAGCGCACCGACTGGCGCACCGGCGCCACGGAGATCACCGCCACCGGCCTCGCCGGTGACCAGCTCGAGCTGCTGGTCGACGCCACACACCGCATGCGCTCGGCGCACCCCCTGCTGACCGCCGTCGCGGCCGGGGACCTCACCCCCGCGACGGCGCAGGAGGCGGCCGGCGGCTGGCAGAGCTGGCGCCGGTCCCCCGCCCGGGGCGTCATCGCCTCGGTGTGCGGCTGGGACCAGCTGGTCAGCCTGCCCCTGCGGGGCGGGCCGGCCGAGGTCTGCGGCTTCGCCTTCGGCCGGCCCCGCCGCGACTTCACCGCGGCCGACCTCGAGCTGCTCGACGGCGTCGCGCCGGTGCTGCGGGCGCTGGACCGGCACGTGCGGACGGTGCGGGCCTGGCAGGACGGCGACGGGGACGGCGGCGCGCACGCCCGCGCGGCGGGCCTCACGTGCCGGGAGACGGCGGTCCTGCTGTGCCTGGCCGAGGGGCTGACGGCGACCGCGACGGCGCACCGGCTGGGCTGCTCGACCCGCACGGTCACCACGCACGCCGCGCGGCTGTACCGGAAGCTCGGCGTCCACGACCGGCTGACCGCGGTCCTCGAGGCGCAGCGCCGGGGCATCCTGCCCGCCCCCGCCGTGCCGGCCGGCTGAGCGGGGGGTCAGCGCGGTGTCCGCCAGGGCAGCAGCCGGGGGTCCAGCGGCGCCCCGAACCAGCAGGCCATCCACCGCAGCCGGGCGCCGGTCGGCGACGGCCGACGGGCCGGACTCGGGGTCGGGGTCGGGGTCGGGGTCGGGGTCGGGGTCGGGGTCATGGCGTCCTCCCTCGGAGCGGCTGCCGGACGAGCCTCCGGCCGGTGGCGGCGCCCTCGCGTCGGGGGAAACCCGCGACCTGGTGGGCCGGGCGGCGGAGCTCGCGCGCGTCGACCGGCTCCTCGACGACGCCCGCGCGGGCCGGCCGGGCCTGCTCGTCGTCGAGGGCGAGGCCGGCATCGGCAAGACCGCCCTGCTGGAGGCCGCGGCCGCGCGGGCCGCCGGGTGCACGGTGCTGCGCGCCCGCGGGATCGAGTCCGAGGCGACGCTGCCGCAGGCCGTCCTGCTGGAGCTGCTCGGCCCGCTGCGCCCCCTGCTGCCGGAGGTCCCGCCGGGCCAGGCGGCCGCGCTCGCCGCGGCGCTGGGCTGGGGGCCGGCCGACGTCCCGGGCGAGCGGCACCTCGTCGCGGCCGGGACCCTCTCGCTGCTGGCCGCTGCCGCGGCGGCCGCGCCGGTGCTCGTCCTGGTCGACGACCTGCAGTGGGCCGACGCGGAGTCCGCGGCCGCGCTGCTGTTCGCCGCGCGCCGGGTGCACGGGGACCGGGTCGCGGTGCTGGTGGCGCGGCGGCCGGGGGCCGGCCCGCTGCCCGGCGCCGAGGTGCTCCCGGTGACCGCCCTGCCCGCCGACGACGCCCGCACGCTGCTGGCCGGGACCGTCGCACCCGCCGTGGCGCGCCGGCTGGCCGGCCGGGTCGGCGGGGTCCCGCTCGCGCTGCTGGAGGTGGCCGCGGCCCTGTCGCCGGCGCAGCGGGCGGGCACCGAGCAGCCGCCCGCGGACCTGCCGGTCGGTCCGGCGCTGTCCGGGGCGTTCGAGCCGGTGCTGGCCGGGCTGTCGGCCGGGGCGCGGGAGGCGGTGCTGCTGCTGGCCGCGGCCGACGACGGCAGCGCCGCCGCGGTCGCCGCCGCGCTGGCCCGGTCGGGCACCGACCCGGCCGAGGCCCTGGACGCCGCGGAGGAGCGGGGCGTCGTCGTGCGCGACGGGGACGCCCTGGCGTTCCGGCACCCGCTGCTGCGCAGCCTGGTGTGGCGCCGGGCGACGCCCGCCGAGCGCCGGCGGGCGCACCGCCTGCTGGCCGGGACCGCCCGGACCGGCGCCGACCTCGCCGCGGTGCTCGACCGGGCGCTGGCGGCCGCCGGTCCCGACGAGGCGCTGGCCCGCGAGCTGGCCGCCGCCGCCGGCCGGGCCCGGGCGC